>NZ_JAYMZS010000007.1:0-91369 GCF_035828755.1 Amycolatopsis sp. H20-H5
GTCGCCCCCCTTAAAGACAAAGCCGCACTTTCGTACATGGCCAGGGGCGACCTGGCGGCGCGAGTTTGTGAGCGCGCTGGCCAAAAAACACAGGCTTCTAGCCGCACCTCAGGACTAAACCAAAAAGCCCCTGAAGGCCACCATGACGGCGTAAAACGCCGTCATGGTGGCCTTCAGGGACCGTCAAGCCTGCTGCTCGGCAATGTGCTGCGCGACGGCCTCCGGCAGCGTGATCGTGAGCGGGGTGCGGACCGGCATTGGCGCGTCGCCGCGGTCGACGATGGTGTGCCGCACGATCTCCCGCAGCACGGCGGGTGCCTGCGAGGCCTGCGACTGCGGCCCGGCGATGACCCCGCGCAGCATCCAGCGGGGGCCGTCGACGCCGACGAACCGCAGCGCGACGTCGCCGACGATGGCGGAGAGCTCGAGGCCCCACTCCCCCATGCCGATGCTCACCTTGGCGCCGTCGGCGCGCAGCTGGTCGCCCAGTTCGGCGCCGACGTCCTTCCAAAGGCCGCCGGAGCGCGGTGCCGCGTAGCCGCTCACCGTGATCTGGCCCTGCTCGGTCACGACGTGGACCGCGCGCACCCCGCCGTTGGCGGGGTCCATCTCGACCTGGACCTGCGAACCGTCCGGGACCGGCACCTTGACCGAGCCGAGGTCGATCCGGGGTATGCCGTCGTCGGTGGCGTCGGCGATGTCGAACGGGCCGTCCGGCGTCGCCGAAAGCCCCGTCTCCTCGTCGTCGTAGTCGTCGTGGTCGTCAGCGTCGTCGACCTCGGGCGCGGCATGCCGTCCGCCGGGCCGATCGTCCGCGGCCCGCCGCTTGCGTCCGAAAATCCCCACTACTTCTCCGTTCCTTCCCCAGTACCGGCTCGTGCTCCCAGTGTGGCGTGTCCACCTGTCGAGCCGTATCCACTTTCGCCGCGTTCGGTCGCGTCGAGCTCGCTCACCTCGACGAACTCGGCGTGTTCGACCCGCTGGACGACCAGCTGCGCGATCCGGTCGCCGCGCGCCAGCACGACCGGCTCACGCAGATCATGGTTGATCAGGCAGACGCGGATCTCACCGCGGTAGCCCGCGTCGATCGTGCCGGGGGTGTTGACCACGGACAGCCCGGTCTTGGCGGCCAGCCCGGACCGCGGGTGGACGAACCCCGCGTATCCCGGTGGGAGCGCGATGGCGATCCCGGTGCCGACCAATGCCCGTTCGCCGGGACCGAGGACGATATCCGAGGTGGTGACGAGGTCGGCGCCCGCGTCGCCGGGCCGCGCGTAGGCGGGCAGCGGGACGCCGGGGTCGATCCTGGAGAGCAGTACCTGAACGCTGGACACGGGCGGCGAGACTACCCTGAGGAAGTGGGTAACAGCGTGAGCGCGGCCGTACAGGGCGCCGTCAGACACTCCGAACGGCTTTACGTCCCCTGGTGGGCCTGGCCGCTTCCCGTGATCGGCGGTGTTTTGCTGGCCGCGGAGATCGACATGGGGTATCCCGGTGTCCGGGCGTGGCTGCCGTACGTGGTCCTGCTGCCGCTGGTGGTGGCGCTGATGCTCTCCCTTGGCCGCACCCGCGTGCGGGTCACGGGCGCCGGCCCGGACGGCCAGGAGGCCGAGCTGTGGGTGGGTGACGCGCATCTCCCGCTCCGGTTCGCCGGGGAGGTCGAGGTCATCGGCAAGGAGGCCAAGCGCAAGGCACTGGGCCCGGAGGGCGACCCCGCGGGCTTCGCGATGCACCGCGGCTGGGTCGGCCCGATGGTCCGGGTGTGGCTGACCGATCCAGACGATCCGACGCCGTACTGGCTGTTCAGCACCCGCAACCCGGAGAAGGTCGCCGAGCTGCTGCGCGCGGGCTCCTGAAAGGGCGGGTCCTGACACGAGGAGAGGGGGCCGGCCTGGTTGGCCGACCCCCTCTTTCCCTCTTCTTTACGCCCCGTACCCCGCTGTCGCGCCCGTTCGTCCCCTGAAACCCGTAGGCTCAGGCGCAGTCGCGACAGATCAGCCGGTTGCCGTTTTCCTCGGCAAGCCTGCTGCGGTGGTGCACCAGGAAGCAGACAGAGCAGGTGAACTCGTCGGCCTGCTTAGGCACGACCTTCACGGTCATGTCCTCCCCGGAAAGTCCGGAGAGGTCAGCACCGGGAAGCTCGAAGTTCTCGGCGGTCGCGTCCTCGTCGACGTCGACTACGCCGGACTGGTTTTCGTTCCGCCGTGCCTTCAGCTCTTCCAACGAGTCTTCGGCCAGCTCGTCAGCTTCGCTGCGGCGCGGAGCGTCGTAATCGGTCGCCATTGTCCCTCACCCCTGCGATCAGCTTCGATGTAGATGGCCCGGACCCCCCGAGCAGGAACTCGTGAAGTCCTTCGTGCCGCTGGTCAACGTCCCAGCGCCCCTGTTTGTGCCCGGCAAGCGCAGTGAGCGAGGTCTCTCTTTTGTGCCTCTTTCTACGGCCTGAGCTCGCAGAGGGTAGCTCACCGCGAAAACGGCCCCGCAACGAGTCAGACCTAGCCGGAAATACGTCACCCATCAGGGGGAATCACGTTCCCAGACGATCTTGGTCCGAAAGGGTTGCCCAGGAGTCGGCAGCCTCACCGGGGTGCCGTGTCGGCTTGCTCACGCGGACCCTCGCGTGGTGCTATCCCAGTGCAGCGGCCGCAGAGCCCCGGTCCCGTCTCGGGCACCGCCGCGACGAACTGAGCGACGAGGGCAACCCTCACCACTGCCCGAAGCGTGTAACCGCATAGGGTTATCGGCGATAGACAGTACGGATGATCGGACGCTGTCCGGGATCCGCGTTCGGAAGGGACGGGGCAGGGTGGCGTCGGGGAACGGCATTGGGGACCGTAAGGCGCGACCGTATCGCAAGCGCCGTCCGCTGCCCGCGCTCATCGTGATCGGCGTGCTCGCGCTCGGCGCGATCGTCGTCTGGGTGCACGCGGTGGTGACCCGCGCCGACATCGACGCCGCGGTCCGCTGCGACCCGCCCCCCAACCCGGCGCCCGGCGTCACCTACACCCCGCTCCCCCATTCGGGTCTCGACGACCGCACACCCATCCCGCCCGACAAGGTCGCGGCCAGGGTGCTCAACGCCAGCGACGTCCGAGGCCAGGGCGGCATCGCCACCACCTCGCTGCACGACCTCGGGTTCACCCAGATGGGCGAGCCGACCAACGACCCCGCCTACGACGGCCGCAAAGCCAAATGCCGCGGCCAGATCCGCTTCGGCGAGAACGGCGCGTCCGCCGCCCGCACACTCAGCCTGGCCGTCCCCTGCGCCGAACTGATCAAAGACAACCGCAAGGACGCCACGGTCGACCTGACCACCGGCACCACCTTCGGCGACGTCCGCCCCAAGGCCGAAGCCCGCCAGATCCTCGAGCAGCTGACCCTCTGGTCCCAGCAACACTCCGGAGGCGGCGGAGGCGAGCAATCGGCAGGCGCCACCGCACCGCCTCTGGACCAGAGCGCACTCGCTTCGGCTCGCGAGCTCGCCTGCTGATTCTTTTGGCCAGCGCGCTTACGAACTCGCGCCGCCAGGTCGCGCGGCGTGAAGTGGTCCTGGCCCCCGGGGCTGGGTTTGTGACTGTCCCTGAAGGCCACCATGAGGGCGTTTAGGTCCCTCATGGTGGCCTTCAGGGCACGCTGCAATCGGGCAAGTCGGAATCAAACGGACTACAGCGGGACTGTTTCGTCCTTTGTGGACGGAGGGTCGCCTGGGCGACTGCCCCTGAAGGCCACCTTCACCGCGTAAAACGCCGTGAAGGTGGCCTTCAGGGGCACGTTGGGTGCGGTTTCGGGTTAGACGTCGCCGATGCCGGAGGCTATTAGGGCTTCTCGGAGGGGGGTGGCTATTGAGGACGCGGCCGCGTAGGTCGCGTCGGGGCCCAGGGCCGGGTCTTCGCCTGGGAGGGAGACTGTCGCTCCCGCTTCGGAGGCGACGAGGGCTCCGGCGGCCCAGTCCCAGCGGCCGAGGCCGTGCTCCACATAGGCGTCGAGCCAGCCCGCTCCGACCGCGCACAGGTCCAGGGAGGCCGCGCCGTTGCGGCGGATGTCCCGGACCCGGCCCACCAGTCCCGCGGCGAACCGTGCCTGCCGCAGGCGGCGGTCGACCTTGTAGGCGAAGCCCGTTCCCACCAGGGTCAGGTCCAGCCGTTCGGGCGCCGACGTCGTCAAGGGCCTGCCGTCCAGCCAGGCACCCTGGCCGCGGGCCGCCGTCCAGACCCGGCCGCTGACCGGCTCCACCACCGCGCCCGCGACCGACACGCCGTCCACCTGCGCCGCCACCGAGACCGCGAACCACGGGAGCCCGTAGAGGAAGTTCACGGTTCCGTCGATCGGATCGACCACCCAGGTGACGCCGTCGCCCGCGTCCCCGCCGCCCTCCTCCCCCAGGACGGCGTCGCCCGGCCTCAGTTCGGCCAGGCGCGCCCGCACCAGCTGCTCGGACTCGTGGTCCACGGCGGTGACCACGTCCGTGTCCGCGGACTTGGTGTCCACCCGGACGACGCGGCCCCTGTTCATCCCCTCCCACGCGTCTCGGACCAGCTCGGCGGCTTCGCCCGCGACACGCTCGGCGACACCCTTCAGCAACGACTCGTCAACGCCCACGTCCGCCATGTCATCACATCCGGTTAAAGTCTCCGAGGCAGGCTTCTGAATCGTGCGAGAAGGGACCACGTCAGTGACGGCGACCCGAGGTTTCGGTATCGACATAGGCGGCAGCGGGATCAAGGGCGCGCTGGTCGATTTGGAGCAGGGGCAGCTCATCGGCGACCGGCTCCGCATCGACACCCCCCAGCCCTCGACCCCGGAGGCGGTGGCGGACGTCGTCGCCGAGATCGTGGCCCACTTCAGCTGGGACGGCCCGGTCGGCGTGACGCTGCCCGCCGTGGTCAAGAAGGGCGTCGCGCACACCGCGGCGAACATCGACCACAAGTGGATCGGCACCGACGCGGACGCGCTGTTCGCCAAGCGCATCGGCCGCGGCATCGACGACATCGCGATGCTCAACGACGCCGACGCGGCGGGCATGGCGGAGATCCGCTTCGGCGACCCGGCCGCGCGCAAGGGCGTGACGGCGCTGCTCACCTTCGGCACCGGCATCGGCTCCGCGGTGTTCCACGACGGCAAGCTGGTGCCCAACCCCGAGTTCGGCCACCTCGAGGTCGACGGGCACGACGCGGAGAAGCGCGCCGCCGCCTCGGTCAAGGACAACGAGGGCATGTCCTACCCCGATTGGGCGAAGCGGGTGAAGCGTTACCTGACCGTGCTGGAGAACCTGATCTGGCCGGACCTGTTCATCGTCGGCGGCGGGGTCAGCAAGAAGGCCGAGAAGTGGGTGCCGCTGCTCGACATCCGCACCCCGATCGTCGTGGCCTCGCTGCAGAACAACGCGGGCATCGTGGGCGCCGCGGCGGCCGCGGTGGAGGGCATCGAACACTGATCGCCCGCGTCGCGCGGCGTGTCGCGACGGACCGAGAAAGTGATCGCTGCGCGACGCACTCGCGCAACGTAGTTACAATGGAACACGGCCCACGGCTGCGGAGGACAAAACCGCAGGCCGGGGCGTGTTCCCCGAATTTGAGGCAGCTGAGGCCGTCGTGCCTTTGCTCGTCATGATCGACCGCTGCGAAAGGGCGTAAGTGGCAGCCGCAAGAACCGCAACCCGAAGCGGGACGAAGACAGAGACCGCAGCTGGCGAGCCGGCCGACGAGGCAGCCACCGGCGCGGACAAGCCCGCCGCGCGCAAGACCGCTCCCAAGGCGGCCGGCGCGAAGAAGGCCCCTGCCAAGAAGGCGCCGGCGAAGAAGGCCGGAGCCAAGGGCGAGGACGGCGAGCCCGACGGTCCAGCAGACCTCGACGAAGCCGAACTCGAGACCCCGGATCTGTCCGACCTGGAAGAGGTCGAGGTGGACGTCGTCGACGCGACGGTCACCGAGGAGCCGGAAGAAGCCGACGACGAAGAGTCCGACGAGCCCACCACCAGAGCCGGACGGCGGGCGGCCTCGGCCGCCGAAAAGAGCAACTCCAAGTCCTCCGACAACCCGGACTTCGTCTGGGACGAGGAGGAGTCGGAAGCGCTCCGCCAGGCCCGCAAGGACGCCGAGCTCACCGCCTCGGCCGACTCGGTCCGCGCGTACCTGAAGCAGATCGGCAAGGTCGCGCTGCTCAACGCGGAGGAGGAGGTGGAGCTCGCCAAGCGCATCGAGGCCGGGCTCTACTCCGCCGAGCGGGTACGCAACGCCGAGGAGGAGGGCGAGAAGCTCGTCACCCAGATGCGCCGCGATCTCAAGTGGATCGTGCGCGATGGGGAGCGGGCCAAGAACCACCTGCTCGAGGCGAACCTCCGGCTCGTGGTCTCACTGGCCAAGCGCTACACCGGGCGTGGCATGGCGTTCCTGGACCTGATCCAGGAGGGCAACCTCGGCCTGATCCGCGCGGTCGAGAAGTTCGACTACACCAAGGGCTACAAGTTCTCCACGTACGCCACCTGGTGGATCCGTCAGGCGATCACGCGAGCGATGGCCGACCAGGCCCGCACCATCCGTATCCCGGTGCACATGGTCGAGGTCATCAACAAGCTCGGCCGTATACAGCGTGAGCTCCTGCAGGATCTCGGTCGCGAGCCCACCCCCGAAGAGCTCGCGAAGGAAATGGACATCTCCCCGGAGAAGGTCCTCGAGATCCAGCAGTACGCCCGCGAGCCGATCTCGCTCGACCAGACCATCGGCGACGAGGGCGACTCCCAGCTCGGTGACTTCATCGAAGACTCCGAAGCTGTCGTCGCCGTCGACGCGGTGTCGTTCACGCTGCTGCAGGACCAGCTCCAGTCGGTCCTGCAGACCCTGTCCGAGCGTGAGGCGGGCGTGGTCCGGCTGCGCTTCGGCCTGACGGACGGCCAGCCGCGCACGCTCGACGAGATCGGCCAGGTGTACGGGGTCACCCGTGAGCGCATCCGGCAGATCGAGTCGAAGACGATGTCGAAGCTGCGTCACCCGTCGCGTTCGCAGGTGCTGCGCGACTACCTCGATTGAGATTTAGCCTCAAAAAGGCCGCTGACCTGTGAATCCATGGGTTGGCGGCCTTTTTGCTGGACACCTACAGCGCTCCCTGACTGGACCTTGAGTCCCCACTCAACGCTCGCGCGCCGTCCATGTCTCGGTCTCCGCCTGGGTGACTCGCCCCTTGCGCAGCGACTCGGGGGCCTTGACGCGGTCCAAGCTGTCCAGCGCGGTCACTGCTGGCCGGTCTCCGGCTCGCGACGACCTGGGGCACCGCAGTACGGCGTCCGTACCCGTCGCCCGTCCGGCAGGTGCTCGACCCACACCCCGGCCGGGGTCAGGCCGCACGGACACCGCTCGTCATGGCGCGGCCGGTCATGCGTCACCGGGTTGCCCGCCGAGCTGTCGGGGTAGCTCACGAGATCCTCCCGGTCCGCACCAGCGCGAGCTCGGCGCGGCACTCGTGGCAGACCTGAAACGGGCTGTCCGGCGTGATCGGCGCGGTGTCAACGTCCTCATACCGGTGGAGCTCGGGCGTGAGTTTGCCGACCTGGCACCAGAGCGTCAGTTCGCTGACGGACCGATCGGCCAACTCGCGCTTGCGGTAGTAGTGCGGCGCGCCGTGCGCCCGGTAATACCTCGCCGTGTAGTCAGCCTCTGTGACCACCGATGCGGCCTCAACCAGCGTGCGTTTCCCCATCGCGCCCAACTCCACCGTCACTGGTAAGGATGTCTTGACCACTTAACGGTGACATAGGACTTGCAACTGGTCAAGACGAGTTGATGTGTGGACAATGACGGCCATGGTGGATCGCACAAGCGGGGTGCCCGCGTTCCGACAGGTCGCGGCTGACCTCCGCGCGAAGATCAGCGCTGGCCAGTACGCGCCGGGAGTGCGGCTTCCGAGCGAACGGGAACTGGTCGACACCTACGGTGTGTCACGCCCCACTGTCCGCGAAGCTGTCAACCTCCTGCGGCTGGAAGGCGTCGTAGACGTTGAGCACGGCCGGGGCGTGTTCGTCCGGCCACCGTCGAACATCCACCGCCTCGCGCGGTCCCGCCTCTCCCGTGAAGCCCGGGAACGAAACCAGGGTGCGTTCCTCGCCGAGGCCGCCGCGCAGGGTTTCACGGCCTCCAGCAACGTCAAGGTTCGATTCGAGCAAGCCGACGCGCGTGCAGCTGGCTATCTGGCCGTAGACCCGGGTACCGAAGTGACTGTGAGGGACCGGGTGATGCGCGCCAATGGGCTCGTTGCCCAACTCGCGGTGTCCCGCCTGCCCCGCTCGATCACTCGGGACACCGCTATCGAAAAGGTCGACACAGGCCCCGGCGGCGCCTACGCACGCCTGGAAGAGGCCGGTCACGTGATCGGCTCGTTCGTCGAACACGTCGGCGCGCGGATGCCGACACCTGATGAGATGACGCTGCTGCAGCTGCCCGACGGCGTGCCCGTTGTCGCCGTCACTCGTGTTGCCTACCGCGCCGACGGCGTCCCGCTTGAGATGAACGACATCGTGCTGCCCGCCAACCTGTACGAGCTCTCCTACGAGTGGCCCGCGGACTGACTTGCGTTTATCGCAGGACGGTCAAGGGACGGCGAGGCCCGCTCGGCGCAGGGACTCCTCGACGCGCAGGCGTTCGAGCTCGCGGTCGAGGCCCTCGGGCAGCTCGGCGAGGCGTTGCTCGATCTCCACCGCTGAACAGGCCTGGGCCAGCAGGGCGTCGTAGGCCTGCTTGGTCGCGGTGCGCCGCGAGGCGGGGGTGCCCGTGCCGAAGTGTGCCAGGAGCTCGTGCACGCGGCGCAGGTCGGCGGCGAGGAGCTGGATGGGAGGGTGGTCCGGCTGGGCGGCGGGCGGGCGGAAACGCCGGTGCGCCGAGCGGAGGAGGCGGGGCAGGGCGAGCAGGAGCCAGAACCCCAGGGTCGGCGTCGCCACCACCAGTGCGTAGAGCACCACGTTGGCGACCGGGAACCCGGTCGCTGCGGCCATGCGGGGAGTGTAGGCCCGGAAACCGCCTGGTGGAACCGGTCGGCAGCGTACCGTGATCATCGATGGCACCTGTGCGCTTTTCGGCCTCGACCTGGCAGCAGCCCGTCCCGGCCCCGGCCTCGGCCGCGCGGGGCGAAATGATCGCGCGGATCGCCGCGCGGGTGACCGCGCTCGGGGCCCATCGCCTGCGGGTGGGTATCGACGGTTTCACGGCGTCGGGCAAGACGAGCCTCGGGCATGAGCTGGCCGAGCGGATCGGTTCGCTGGGGCGTCCGGTGCTGCGGGCGAGCCTGGACGACTTCAAGAAGCCCTGGCGGGATCGGCATCTCTACGACCGCGAATCGGGTGAGGGCTACTACCGCAACGCCTTCGACTACCCGGCCGCGCGACGGCTGCTGCTCGAGCCCGCTGGTCCGCGGGGGTCGGGCCGGTGCGTGCTGTGCGGCATCGACCCGCTGACGCAGGTGGATCACTCGGCGGTGGTGACGACCGCGGAGCCGGACGCCGTGCTGATCGTCGACGGCGTCTTCGCGCTGCGGCCCGAGCTCATCGGCTACTGGGACTTGCGAGTCTGGGTGGACGTGCCCGCGGAGACCTCCGTGCGCCGCGGCGCCGCCCGCGACCAGGACTGGGCGGGCTCGGCGGCCGAATCGATCCACCGGGACCGCTACCTGCCCGCCGAGCGAATCCACCTCGCCGAGGCCGACCCGATCGGGCTGGCCGACGTCGTCGTCGACAACTCGGACTTCGCCGCGCCCCGGCTCGTCCGCGGGTGATCCCGGCCGAGCCACCCCCAGATGCGCGGCTCGGCCGGAAATTACTTGGAGCCGCCGCGCTGTTTGCGGATCTGGTGCAGGAACAGCAGCGCCGCGCCGGCGGCGACCAGCACGACGCTGGCCGCGACGTGCAGCTGCGGCGGCAGGAGGTGCAGCTGGAGGAACCAGCTCGGCGAACCGCTGCCCGCGAGCCGGTTGATCAGCCCACCGCCGCCCTGGATGACCAGCAGGATCCCCACCAGCTCCATCACGAGTTCACCCCGTCCCTTGCTGGGTCCTTTGTGGACAGCAGCTGCAGGAAAGGCCCGGTGGCGAACCAAATCGCGACGAGACCGCCCAGCCGCGGGAACCAGCCCCACAGCGCGTCCGTGCGCGCGGGCACGCCCACCATCAGCATCAGCCCCAGCAGGACCACGGCGGCGATCACGGCCGCGAGCACGCACTTGCCCCACTCACGCCACTCGTGACGTTGCTTCGCACGGCTGCGCTTCGGCAGTTTCACCGGCGCGGAGCCGCTGGCGAAGCGGTGTGCGAACCGGACGTCGGCCCAGCGGACCATGCTCGGCCCGAACACCAGGCTGAACCCCAGGTAGACCGCGGCGAGCCCGTGCACGGAGGTGGCCGTCGCCCCGTGGGACAGGTCGACCACGGTGGCGACGAGCACCAGCAGGTCCGCCACCGGCGTCAGCGCGAGCAGCACGACGCTCGTGCGGCGCCGCCGGAGCAGGTATCGGGTGACCAGGCCCGCGACGATGAATACCCAGAAGGCGATCTCTCCCGCGACGATCACCGCCGCCATCGGATTGTCACGGATGAAACCGAAGAATTTGTCCACGACGGCAGCTTCTCGTGCCCTTCGCCGCCGCGCGTCGGCGAAGAGCACGAGAGGATGGTCATCACTTCGTAGGACGCGGTGGCGGGCCCGGATGTGCTGGGATGGGCACGTGCGACTCCTGCCCGTCCTGCGTGGCCTGCCCGTGTGGCAGCAGGACGTCATCGTCGCGGCCGCCACCTGGCTCGTCGGGCTGGTGTTCTACCTGGCGCAGCTGCATCAGCTGGTCGCGGCCGGGCATCAGGTCCCGCTGTGGGCGCGCCTGATCGAGCTGACGGTCGTCTGCGCCGTCCAGGTCGCCCGGCGCAAGATCCCGGCCGCGCTGATCGCGGGGACCGTGCTGCTCGGCGTCGACCTCGCGATCGGCCCCTCGCTGCCGATCGTCATCGCGTATACCGACTTCTTGTACGCGGCGACGCTGTACGGCACGCGCCGGATGCACCAGTTCATGATCGGGCTGGCGGCGGTGGGCACGGTCGGCGGCGTCGCGGGCGCGGCGGTGTTCGTGCCGGACTGGCGGCTGGCGATCGTCGCCGCGCTGGGCGCGGTGCCGTTCCTGATCACCCCGGTGTGGTGGGCGACCAACGTCCGTCAGCAACGCGACGTCGCCGACGCGGAACGGGCGAACGCCGAGCAGCTGACGAAGATCGCCGAGCTGGACCGCAACGCCGCCGTGGCCGCCGAGCGCGCCCGGATGGCCAGGGACCTGCACGACGTCATCGCGGGGCACCTCTCCGCGATCGCGATCCAGTCCGAGGCCGCGCTGACGATGAGCGACGCCGACCCCGCGCTGGGCCGGTCGGTGCTGAAATCGGTGCGGGAGAACAGCGTCAGCGCGCTGGAGGAGATGCGGGCGATGATCGGGCTGCTGCGCGCGGAGCCCGGCGCGGCCGGGGCGCCGATGGAGACCACCTCCCCCGGCAGGCTCGCGGAACTGTCCAAACTGGTCGAATCGGCGCGCACCAGCGGGATCCGCGTGGACGTGGTCTCCACTGTGGACGAACACGACGGCGCCCTGCCCGCCGCGATCGACCTCACCGCGTACCGGATCGCGCAGGAAGCGCTCACCAACGCGGTGAAACACGCGCCGGACAGCCGGGTCACCGTCGACATCCGGCGTGGCGACGGCATACTCACCGTCGAGGTCGGCAACGACCTGCTCGCCCGCCGCCTGCCGCGAGCGGGAACGAGCACCGGGACCGGCTTGCTGAACATGCGGGAACGAGCGAGCGCGGTGGGCGGCTCGCTGTCGGCGGGCCCGGCCGGGTCCGGCTGGCTGGTCCGCGCGGAACTACCGCTGGAAGGACTGGGAACTTGACCGTACGGGTTCTCGTGGCCGACGACCACGGCGCGATCCGCGCCGGGCTGATGCTCATCCTGGGCAACGCCGAGGGCATCGAGGTCGTCGGGGAGGCGGCGGACGGCGCCACTGCGGTCCGGCAGGCGAGGGCGCTGCGCCCCGACGTCGTGCTGATGGACGTCCGGATGCCGGGCACCGACGGCATCGCCGCCACCCGGGAGCTGACCGCGGCGGGCCTGTGCGAGGTCCTCGTGCTCACCACCTTCGACCTCGACGAATACGTGCACGCGGCGTTGCGCGCCGGCGCCGCCGGGTTCCTGCTGAAATCGGTCGAGGCGCCCCGGCTGATCGAGGCGGTGAAGCTGGTCGCCGCCGGTGAAGGCGTGCTGGCGCCGCAGGTCACGCGCAAGCTGATCACCGCGTTCGCCGAGAACTCGCGCAAGCCGGTGACCAGGCCCGGCGGGCTCGACGAGCTGACCGACCGGGAGAACGACGTGCTCGGCTGCCTCGGCGAGGGCCTGTCCAACGCGCAGATCGCCACCCGGCTGCGTATCGGCGAGACGACGGTCAAGACGCACGTCTCGCGTGTGCTCACGAAGCTGGATCTGCGCTCGCGGGTGCAGGCGGCGATCCTGGCACAGGAGAACGGGCTCGGCGCGGACCGGCCGATCTGCGAATGACGCGCTGATCTCCTACCGTTGCACGTCATGGGCGTGCGGCGAACTCTGGACGTGGACGAGGTCCTCAAACGGCAGGACTCCGGCGAGCTGAAACGCAGCCTCCGCGGCCGAGATCTGATCGGCTTCGGCGTCGGGATCATCATCGGCACCGGGATCTTCACCCTGGCCGGGGTGGAGGCGAAGACCCACGCGGGCCCGGCGGTGACGCTGTCGTTCGTGATCGGGGCGGTGGTCGCCGGGCTGGCGGCGCTCTGTTACGCCGAGCTCGCGTCGAGCGTGCCGACAGCGGGCAGCGCGTACACCTACGCCTTCGCCACCCTCGGCGAGATCTTCGCCTGGATCATCGGCTGGGACCTGCTGCTGGAGTTCGCCCTCGGCGCGGCGGTGGTCTCCCGCGGCTGGTCGGGCTATCTGGCGAACCTGCTCGGGCTCTCGCCGCAGTGGTTCGGGGAGGACGCGAAGATCAACGTCGGCGCGGTGCTGATCATCGCGGTGCTGACCGTGGTGGCCGTCGCCGGGATCAAGCAGTCCTCGCTGTTCACCAACGTGCTGGTGCTGGTGAAGGTCGCGGTGTGCGTGCTGATCCTGGTGGTCGGCGTGTTCTACATCCGCGGCGCGAACCTCAGCCCGTTCATCCCGCCCGCACAGCCCGCTCCCGGCGGCGCGAGCGCGTTGCACCAGCCGATCGTCTCGGCGGCGCTGGGGCTGGAACAGTCGCTGTACGGCGTCGCGGGCATGGTGACGGCCGCGGCGGTGGTCTTCTTCGCCTACACCGGGTTCGAGGCGCTGGCCAACCTCGGCGAGGAGACGGTGAACCCGCGCAAGGACCTGCGGGTGGGCATCCTCGGCGCGCTGGGCGTGTGCGCGCTGCTCTACATCGGGGTCTCGCTGGTGCTGACCGGGATGGTGCCGTTCACCGACATCGACACCGGCGCCCCGCTGGCCGACGCGTTCGACCGGGTCGGGCAGCACTGGGTGGGCGCGCTGATCTCGCTCGGCGCGGTCACCGGGCTGACCTCGGTGATGATGGTCGAACTGGTGACCATCGGCCGGATCGGCTTCGCGATGGGCCGCGACGGCCTCCTGCCCAAGGCGCTCGGCACCGCGCACCCGAAATGGGGCACCCCGCACCGGATGACCATCGGCGGCGCGGTCCTGATCGCGGTGCTGGCCGCGTTCATCCCGATCTCCGAGCTGTCCGACATGGTGAGCATCGGGGCGCTGTCGGCGATGATCATCGTGGCCGTCGCGGTGCCGGTGCTGCGGCGCAAACGCCCGGAACTGGACCGGCCGTTCAAGGTGTCGTTCTCGCCGCTGCTGCCGATCGTCGCGGCGCTGGCCTGTTTCTACCTGATGCTGAACCTGGACGTGCTCACCTGGATCCGGTTCGCCGTCTGGCTGCTGCTCGGCCTGGTGATCTACTTCGGCTATGGCCGCAAGCACTCCCGGCTGGCGCCCGGCAACGCGGCCAAGACCGAGTCGGCGTAGCTCGCAGGTGTCATGAAAGACCCTTTCCTGACACTTTTTGTCCGGAAAGGGTCTTTCATGACACCTCCCACGGCCGGGAGCGCAAGCCCGCGGCGGTGACGGCCTCGGTCGCGGCGGCGGCCTGCGTGGCGTCGACGACGAGCAGGAGGCCGCCGGGCCGGTGCGGCTCGCGGCGCAGGGCTGCGACCAGCCACTCGATCGGCTGCTCGTGGATTCCGTTGTCCCCCAAGGACGGGTAAGTGTCCACAACGGACAGCAGGGTACCCTCGGCGCCGATCCGCACGCCCGCGAGGAGAACGAAATGCTCGCCCTCGGCACGCCAGCGTGACGACCACAATGGCGGGACGCCGGTGTCGAGGTAGTCGAGCAGGGCGCGTTCCGGGGTGTCGGGCGCGCCGAGCTCCGCCGATTCGACCCTGGCGAGCACCGCCACCCTCGGCAGCTCCCCCAGCCCGGCCAGCAGGTCGAACAGGGAGTCCACGGTCCAGTCGCCGGAAGCCGGGATCGCCCGCAGCCGTCCGGCCGACAGCTCACCGATCGCGCGCGCGAGCCCGGTCGCGCTCGTTCCGGCCGCCGCCGGGTCGTCGGTCTCCGGCAACCGGAGCCGGAACCCGGTCCGGGCGGGCTCGCCGGGCGGCCGGTCGGGCGTGGTGAGGCGCACGGTTCCCGCCGCGAGCGCGACCTCGTCCTGATCCGTCACCGCGATCCCGGCGGCACGCAACGCGGCCAGGGCGGTGAAAGCCGCCGCGAGGCCGTCCTTCTGCGGGAGTTCCGCGCGGGTCACGGCGGCGAGGTGTTCCCCGCCGGGCAGCCAGCGCAGGCTCGAGAGCCCGGATGGCATCACCCGGCGAACCGGCCGACGGCGTTCCCGGCCATCGGGGCTAGTAGCGCCACAGGTGGGCGGCCACGACCTCGTCGGTGGTCCGGTCCGACGCCCCAGGCCGCGTCCGAGGCCCGGACCGCCCGGAAGGCGCCCAGCAGCTCGTCCCCGAGGGCTCCGGTGACGCGGGGCGACGCGACGAGCGCGGCGTCCTGCTCGGCCGGGTTCACCGGCAGCAGCCGGATGTCGCGGGCGGCCCGCTCCCGCGGCGTCCAGCCGCCGGGATCGTCGCCGATGGGGTCGGCCAGGGTGAGCCCGTCCTCGATCCCGGCCATCCCGGCCGCCAGCACCGCGGCGAGCGCCAGGTACGGGTTGGCCGACGCGTCGGAGGTCTTGAGCTCCAGGTTCGCGTGGTCGGTGCCCAGCAGCGCCGAGCCTGGGACGTACCGCAGCGGCGCCTCACGGTTCTCGACGCCCCAGAAGGCGTAGGCGCCCGCGAAGTAGCCGGGCCGCAGCCGCAGCGTCGACGGGACGCTCGGCGCCGTGATCGCGGTCAGCGCGGGCAGGTCGCGCAGCAGCCCGGCCACGTACGCGGCGCCGTCGCCCTCAGGCAGTCCGTCACCGGCGAGCAGGTTGCGGCCGCGCCGCTGGACGGACGTGTGCAGGTGCCACCCGTTGCCCGCGGCGCCCATGCCGATCAGGGGCGCGAAGCTGACGGCGAGCCCGTGGGTGTGCGCGGCGGCGTGGATGGTCTGGCGGGCCAGGAGCTGGTCGTCGGCCGCGGAGAGGGGGTCCGACGCGGCGAGGGAGAGCTCCAGCTGCGCGATCCCGTACTCGGCGTGGAGCTGGCCGATCTCCAGCCCGTTCGCGGCGAAGTCGTGCAGGAGCGCGGCGACGAACCCGTCGAGCGGCACCAGCGCGTGGGGGCTGTACGCGGGACCGGCATGCCCCGGCGCGGACACGAGGTCCGCGTTGCCCGCCGCGGTGACGGCGAACTCCAGCTCGTACCCGGCGCGAAACTCCAGCCCGCGGGAGGCGGCCTCGGCGACCTGCCGTTCGAGGACCGAGCGCTGGCAGTACGGCCACGGGGACCCGTCGGCGGCCACCTGCCGGGCGGGCGCCCAGGCCAGCGCGGGCTGCCCGGCCAGCCGCCGCACCCGCTCGACCACGGGCAGCAGGCGGACGTCGCCCGAGGGCGTCGACAGCCCGGGGTGGGCGTAGGTGATCGCGTCGTGGGTGTCGAACACGGCGAACAGCGAGGTCACGCCGACGCCGCGGACGGCGGTCTTCGCCAGCGCCCCGACCGGCACGATCCTCGAGCGCGGGATGCCGTTGTTGTCGGCCCAGGCGAGCTGGACACCGGTCACCCCGGCCGCGGCGAGATCCTTCGCCGCGGCGGCTGCCGCCTTCGTCATGCCGACCTTCTCTCGCTAGCCGAACCCGGGCCAGTATCCCGGTCGCCCGCTCGCGGGGCCACGGGCGGGCAGGAAGCTAGCCGGGAGGCTCCGTCAGGACCTCTGGGCGGCTCCCACGGCCTCGCAGAGCGACTCCGAGCACGACGGCGAGGGTGCCCAGTGCTTCAGGCAGGCTGGGCACCTGGGCGAGCAGGACGAAACCGGTGACCCCGGCGGCGACCGGCAGCAGCGCCAGCAGCAGGGCGAACCGGGCACGGCCGACCCTGGCCAGCACCACCTGGTCGAGTCCGTAGGGCACGACGGTCGAGAACACGCCGACGCCGATGCCGAGCACGAGCAGCCGTGGCGAGCCCCACACCGCGCCGGTCTGCAGCGCCAGCGGCGAGAGCGCGACCGTGGCGACGGCGAACCCGACCGCGAGACCGTCGATGCCGTTGCCGCCGGTCGCGACCCGCTGGCCGAGCAGGATGTAGGCCGCCCAGGCCAGTGCCGCGCCCAGCGCGAACACGACGCCGAGGCCGCTGCCTGCCAGCCGGACGTCGGCGATGGCGACCACCCCGGCCACCACCAGCAGGAGCGCGAGGAAGTCGCGGCGGGTCCGGGAGCCGATCGCGGCGACCACCACGGGCCCGGCGAACTCCAGCGCCACCGCGGTGCCGAGCGGCAGGCGGGCGATGGCCTCGTAGAACAGCACGTTCATGCCCGCGGTGACGAGCCCGAACGTGCCGGCCAGCAGCAGCGGACGGCCGCGCCAGGCCCCCCGGGGCGGCCGCCGCCAGGCGACGAGGACCACCGCGGCACCCAAACAGCGCAGCCAGGCCACCGCCGAAGGTGACATCGAGGTAAATAATCCGACCGCGACCGCCGCTCCGGCGTACATAGAAATTCCGCTGAGAACGAACAAGATCGGGGCGGGTACCGCGCCCGACCGGTATTTCGACGTCGACACACCCACTCCCGCATGGTGCCTGACCTCGAAAAACCCACGAATCCGGGCTGTCATCTCCCGGATTGCGGGATGTGTTTACGACATCTGGGGTAATTCCGCGTGACACACCTCCCACCCGCGCGGGAACACTTGCGGGCCGCCAAACGTCTGCAAGAGTGGAAGCACGAACACGGCGGGGCCGCGAGAGATCCCTCTCTCGGCGTCAGTGCCGAAGTGGTCGTAGCTGGATCAAAGGTACCGGGCAACCGGTACCGGGACGGAGGGAGACTCCCATGACATCACCGACGCTCACCCGCCCCGAACTGACCGCTGTCGACCGTTGCGACCGTTGTGGCGCGGCAGCCCAGGTTCGAGCCATCCTCAGCACCGGTGGCGAGTTGCTCTTCTGTGGACACCACGCCCGTGAGCACGAGACGAAGCTCAAGGAACTGGCCGCCGACATCCAGCGGTGACCTGAATCGAAGGGATGGCGAGCGCTCACGACGAGCGCTCGCCATTCTTCGTTTCAGGACCCCCAACCACGACTGCCCCTGAAGGCCACCTCGGCGGCTCCCAGCAGCTTGACGTCGGCCCCGAGCGCGGAACTCACGATCCGGGTCCCTCCCACCGCGCGGCTGACGAGACTTCGGCGCCGGACCTCGGCGGACACGGTCCGCACGATCGAGTCCGGCAGCACGGTGAGCAGGTCCCCCAGCACGACCAGCTGCGGCCCGAGCAGGTTCACCACGTTCACCAACCCCAGCGTCAGCCACTCGGCGAACTCCGACAGCCGCTCTTCGGCGGCCACCGAGTCCCGCCCGAGCGCCCGCAGCTCGAACAGAATCGCCCCTCGCGGAGTCTCTTCCGGCAGCCCGAGGGCGCGGCAAAGAGCAGCCTCTCCGACCTCGGTCTCCCAGCACCCACTGCTCCCGCAATAACAGGGCCGTCCCCCGGGCCGGATCACCATGTGACCGATCTCACCCACGTAACCGGACCCGCCCCGCAGCGACGATCCACCGGCGATGACGCCACCACCGACCCCGACGTCCGCGGACACGTAAACCGCGTCCGAAGAGCCTCGCGCCGCACCACGGATGTGCTCGGCCACCGCGCCGAACTCGGCGTCGTTGCCGACGAGGACCGGGATGCGCAGCACGCTGCCGAGACGTTCACCGAGGGCGACGTCGGTCCACCGCAGGTTCGGCGCTTCGTGGACGTAGCCGTCGGCGCGGCGGACCACGCCGGGCACGGAGACCCCGGCGGCCATCGGGGTGACCCCGAGGTCGCCGGCCAGGACGGCCGTCGACTCGATGACGTGGGTGATGACCTCTTCGGCCTCGCGCATCCGGCCGCGCAGGTTCCAGCTGTTGCGCCCGAGGATCTGGCCGCCGAGCCCGACCAGCGCGATCGCCACGTGCTCGACGCTCAGGTCCACCGCGAGCACGACCGCGGCCTGTGGCTGGGGCAGGACCAGGAGCGAGGGGCGGCCCGCCCCTCGCCCTGGCCTCGGCACCCGCTCCTCGACGACGCCCGCGTCGGCGAGCCCGTCGACGAGCGTCTTGATCGTGCTGCGGTTCAAGCCCAGCTCGGTCGCCAGCACCGCGCGGGTGCACGGTCCGCCGACGTGCAGCAATCGGAGCAACGTCGTCCGATTGTGCCGGCGCACCTCGTCTGGTCGTGCGACAGGTGTGCTGGTCACGGGCCTTATCATTCCATGCTGACGACTAGCGGACCGCCGCCGCCGCGCGACGGCGTGACAACGCGTCGACACTGGCCGCGAGCAGCAGTACCAGGCCGGTGATGATGCTCACCACGGCCGCCGGCTGCCCGAGCAGGCCGAGCCCGTTGGTCACCACCGCGAGCACGAGCCCGCCGATGACGGCGTCGAACACCCTGCCCTTGCCGCCGAACAGCGAGGTGCCGCCGATGACCGCGGCGCCGACCGCGAACAGCAGCGTGTTGAGGCCACCGGACTGCGGGTTGACCGAGCCGATCTTCGACGAGTAGACGATGGCGCCGATCGCGGCCACGGTCGAGCCGATGATGAACACGCTGGTCCGGATCTTCGGCACGTTGATCCCGGCGCGGCGCGCGGCCTCCTTGTTACCGCCGACGGCGTAGATGTGCCGCCCGTACTGCGTCCGGTTGAGCGTGTAGGTGCCGATGGTCAGCAGCACGAGCACGATCGGGACGACATAGGGCACACCCTCGATGACGATGTTGGCGTTCTGCGCGCGGTTGATCGTCATCAGGTAGGTCGCGACGGCGCTGATCAGGACGACCACGCCGACCTTCGTCAGCACGAGCGGGGTCGGCTGGGTCACCAGGCCGCGCTTGAGCCGCGAGAAGTGCTGGCCGAGCGCCACGGCCGAGAACCCACCGGCGCCGACGACGAACAGGATCCAGCTGCCCGCGATCGACAGGTTGCCGTTGGCCACCGCGTCGAGCACCGGGTCGGTGCTGATGCCGAGCGTGCCGCCCTCGCCGATGAACTGGATGATGACGCCCTGCCAGACGATGAACAGCGCCAGCGTCACCACGAACGAGGGCATGCCGATCTTCGAGACCAGCGCGCCGGTGATGCAGCCGATGGCGCAGCCGACGCAGATCGCGAGCAGCATCTCGAGCCACGCGTTGGCGGTGGCGCCGGACAGGATGACCACCACGCCGATCAGCGAGATCACCGCACCGGCCCAGATCCGCTGCAGCGCCGCCAGCACGGCGGCGAGCACGAGGACCACCAGGAAGGTGATGAACACGCCGGTGCCGAGCGTGCCGAGCAGATTGCCGCCCTTCACGTAGTGCAGCGCCATGATGGAGGCGCAGACACCGGAGGCGGTGCCCGCGGAGAGGTCGATCTCGCCCAGCAGCAGCACGAACACGATGCCCATCGCGATGATGGTCTGACCGGCGCCCTGCGCGAACAGGTTCGCGATGTTGTTCAGGGTGAAGAAGCTGTCCGACAGCGCCGCGAACAGGATCACCAGCACCGCGAGGCCGAGCAGCGCGGGCAGCGAGCCCAGCTGGCCTGCCCGGAGCCGGGAGAGGTAGTCACTGATCGCTTCGCCGGTCGACATCGATGTCGTGTCGATGCCGAAGTCGGTGATCGCCGCGGAAGCCGTGTCCTGCGGCGCGGGCTTGGCTGGTGTTTCAGTCATTTCCGGTTCTTTCTCGTTGCTCACAGAACGGCGGCTTCGGGGCGGGCCAGCCCCAGATCGCCGGACCGGCCGGCGGTGATCAGTTCGACGACCTGGCCGTGCGTGACGTCCTTGGTGTGCACCTCCGCGACCAGGCGGCCGAGGTAGAGCACGTCGATGCGGTCGGCGACCTCGAACACGTCGGCCATGTTGTGGCTGATCAGCACCACGCCGAGGCCCTGCTCAGCGAGGCGGCGGACCAGGTCGAGCACCTGACGGGTCTGCGCGACGCCCAGTGCGGCGGTCGGCTCGTCGAGCAGCACGACCTTGCTGTCCCACAGCACGGACTTGGCGATCGCGACGGTCTGCCGCTGGCCGCCGGACAGCGCGGAGACCGGCGTCCGGACGGACTTCACGGTGCGCACCGACAGCGAGGCGAGGGTTTCGCGCGCGGCCTTCTCCATGCTGGCCTCGTCGAGGAGCCATTTGCTGCCGCGTTCGCGGCCGAGGAACATGTTCTGCACGATGTCGAGGTTGTCGGCGAGCGCGAGGTCCTGGTAGACGACCTCGATGCCGAGGTCGGCCGCGTCCCTCGGGCCGCGGATGTGGGTCTGCTCGCCGTTGAAGGTCACCGTGCCCGAATCGGACGGGTGGATGCCCGCGATGCACTTGACCAGCGTCGACTTGCCGGCGCCGTTGTCACCGACCAGCGCGGTCACCTCGCCGGCGCGCACCGAAAAGTCCACGTCGTGCAGGACGTGGACGGGGCCGAAGCTCTTGTTCAAGCCTTTGATGTCGAGAATGGGCTCGCTCATGGACTCTGCAATTCTCCCGAGTGGGTACCGGGCCGGGATGCGTTGTCGGGGAACACATCCCGGCCCGGCTGACTTGGTGTGACGGGGTGAACCAGGCTTAGGAAACGCCGACCTGGGTGCAGATCGCGGCCAGGTCACCGCCGCAGATGTCGCTCGCCTTGACGTAGCCCTCGGTCACGACGGTCTTGACGTCGGCCTTGAGGATGAGCTTCGGGTCGAGGAGCACCGACTTGAGGTCGCGGTTGTTCTTCGGGTCGTGCAGCTTGCCGGTCGCGACGGCGTCCGCGGCGGCCGTGTCGCCCTTGGCCAGCGCGGCGGCGAGCTTGGCGGTGGCCTCGGCCTCCTGCTTGATCGGCTTGAAGATCGTCAGGTACTGGTCGCCGCGCAGGACGGCCATCAGGCCGTCGGCGGTGGCGTCCTGGCCGGTGACCGGGACCTGGCCGTTGAGGTGGTTCTTCTTCAGGATGGTGATGACCGCGCCGGCGAGGCCGTCGTTCGCCGCGACGACGCCGTCGACCTTGCCGCCGTTCTTGCTCAGGATCTGCTCGAACGTGGTGCCGCCGACCTGCGCGTTCCAGTCGTCGATGGCTTGCTTCTGGACCTTCTTCAGCGCGCCCGAGGCGTAGAGCGGGTCGAGGACCTTGTCGTGGCCGTTGCCGAACAGGGTCGCGTTGTTGTCGGTCGGAGCGCCCTCGATCTGCACGACGGCCGCACCCGGCTTGTCCTTCAGCTTGTCGGCCAGTCCCTGCGCCTGGATCTCGCCGACCTTCTCGTTGTCGAACGAGACGTAGTAGTCGGCGCTGCCGCCGAGGCTCGGCCGGTCGTAGTCGATGGTCGGGATGCCAGCCTTCTTGGCCTTGGCCTCGATCGCCGCGCCGACCTCGGGGTCGGACGGGGCGATGACCAGTACCTTGACGCCCTTGTTGATCATGCCGTCGGCGAGGGTGGCGAACTTCTGGTTGTCGCCCTGCGCGTTCTGGACGTCGGCCTTGAAGCCCTGCGCCTTGAGCGCGGCCTCGAGCATCGGCTTGTCGAAGGCTTCCCAGCGGGCCGAGGTGGCCGTCTCCGGCAGGATGACGCCGACCTCGCCGCTGGCGCCGCCGCCCGCGGCGGGCGCGGAGGCCGAGGAACTCCCCGACCCCGTCGAGGGCGTGCTGTTGGCGCCACAAGCCGTGAGCAACGCGGTGGCGCCCACTGTCGCGGCGAGGAGGGTAAGGGTTCTGCTGCGCATCCTCGGTCCTTCCGAATCCTGCTCGCGGGCGGCGATCCGGCAGGACCGACGCTCCGTCGCGCATATGTTGTGGGCGACAACATATGCCGCCGAACGAGTCAGCGGAAGATGGCTGGATCGATTAAGTCGCCCTTAATGGACACAGTTTGGCAACATGGGGTTTGCACAGCGAGGAGAAGCGTAAGCGCTCTGACGGTGTGATCGCTACCACGTACGGAGAGTGACGATCCGCTCTTCGAGTTGCTCGATCGTCGCCATCGCCGTCGGCGGCCCGCCACAGACGCGCCGGAGCTCGTTGTGGATCGCGCCGTGCGGCTTCTTGGTCCGGTGGTGGTACATGCCGACGAGGGCGTTGAGCTCCTTGCGGAGGTTGCCCAGCCGCTCGCTCACCGACTGCGGCCGCGCCACCGGGGCGGCCTGCTCGACCTTCGGCTTGCGCTTGCCCGCGTCGGCGAGCTGGTCGGACTGCCGCTTCCGCAGCAGCGCACGGACCTGATCGGGCTCCAGCAGGCCCGGCAACCCGAGGTACTCCTGCTCCTCGTCACTGCCGGAGAACACGGCGGTGCCGAACGAGTTGCCGTCGTAGATGACCTGGTCGAGTTCGGCGGAGGCACCCAGCGAGGTGAACGCCTTCTCCTCCTCGCCGGGCTCGTCCTCGGTGCGGTTGGCCTGGGCGAGCAGTTCGTCGTCCCAGCCCTCCTTCTCGCGATGCGGCTTGCCGAGCACATGATCACGCTGTGCTTCCAGCTCGCTCGCCAGCTCCAGCAGCACGGGCACGCTGGGGAGGAACACACTGGCCGTCTCGCCCTTGCGCCGCGAGCGCACGTACCGGCCGATCGCCTGGGCGAAGAACAGCGGGGTCGAGGCGCTCGTGGCGTAGACGCCGACCGCGAGCCGCGGCACGTCGACGCCCTCAGACACCATCCGGACCGCGACGAGCCAGCGGTCGTTCGAGTCGGAGAACTCCTGGATGCGCCCCGACGCCTTCGGGTCGTCCGAGAGCACCACCGTGGGCGCCTGCCCGGACATCCGCTCCAGAATCTTCGCGTAGGCGCGCGCCGACTCCTGGTCGGTGGCGATCACCAGGCCACCCGCGTCGGGGATGCCCTGCGCGCGCAGCTGGCTCAGGCGGGTGTCGGCGGCGTGCAGCACCGACGGGATCCACTCGCCGGACGGGTCGAGCGCCGTCCGCCAGGCGCGGGCGTTCTGCTCGGCCGTCAGCGGCTCGCCGAGCCGCGCGGTGAACTCCTCCCCCGCGCTCGTGCGCCAGGACGCCTCGCCGGAGTACGCGAGGAAGACCACGGGCCGGACCACGCCGTCGGCGAGCGCGTCGGCGTACCCGTACGAGTGGTCGGACTTGCTGCGCAGCAGGCCCTCTTCGTCGGGCTCATAGGTGACGAACGGGATCTGGGAGTCGTCGCTTCGGAACGGGGTCCCGGTCAGCGCGACGCGGCGGGTCGCCGGGGTGAACGCCTCGCGAATCGAGTCGCCCCAGGACTTCGCGTCGCCGCCGTGGTGGATCTCGTCGAGGATCACCAGGGTCTTGCGGTTCTCCGTGCGCACCCGGTGCAGCGTCGGGTGCGCCGCGACCTGCGCGTACGTCACCGCGACCCCGTTGTAGTCCGAGGAGGTGACGCCGGTGGTGTTGCGGAAGTTCGAGTCGATGTCGATGCCGGCCGCGGCCGCCGCGCCCGCCCACTGGTGCTTCAGGTGCTCGGTCGGGGTCACGATGGTGACCGCCTCGATCGTGCGGTCCGACAGGAGCTCGGCGGCGACCCGGAGGCCGAACACCGTCTTGCCCGCGCCGGGGGTCGCGACCGCGAGGAAATCCTTGGGCCTGGTCGTGAGGTACCTGGTCAGCGCGCGGCGCTGCCAGGCGCGCAGCGGCCGGGAGGTCGCGTCCTGCTCCGCGGGCGGCGCGCCGAATCCGGACCCCGCCCGGTCACGTTCCGTCGTCTCCGACATCTCCGGCCCACCCCCTCCGCTGGCGCTCGAATCCCGCCTCGACGTGCTGAAAGGCATACGAAAACCCCCACTGTGGTACCTGGCTGCGACGCCCGGACTTCGGTGAGGGCACTGCACACAGCCTACCGTTCGCACCGCCGGCTCGCGGGCACCGGCACGGGTGATGTCGGCCCGGGTGAGGCCGTTCACGCGGGGCGACGAGCCAAACCCAGGCGAATGCACCATGCTGGAGCACGACATGAGCGAGCAGAACGCCCCCGCGTCACCGGACGCCGGGCGGGCACCCGAGGCGAGGGTGGCCCGCAAGGGCCCGCTACGCCTGCTCAGCCGCACGCTCGGCAAGGCCTGGGAAGGCAACATCTTCTCCGAGGCGGCCGAAGCCGCCTTCTGGCAGACGCTTTCGCTCCCCCCGCTGCTGCTCGGCCTCCTCGGCGCGCTCGGCTTCCTCGGCGAGTGGTTCGGGCCGTCCGTGGTCACCGCGGTGCACGACAAGATCATCACCTTCGCCGGGACGATCTTCAGCAGCAACGCCGTCCAGGAGATCATCGAGCCGACGGTCAACAGCATCCTGACCGTCGGCAAGGGCGAGATCGTCTCCGTCGGGTTCGTGATCTCGCTGTGGGCCGGGTCCTCGGCGATGTCCTCGTTCGTCGACGCGATCACCGTGGCGCACGACCAGTACGGCGTGCGCAACGAGGTCTGGCAGCGGATCTTCGCCCTGCTGCTGTACCTGTGCGGGCTGGTGATGCTGGTGGTCGGCCTGCCGCTGCTGGCGATCGGGCCGGACCTGCTGCCGGAGTTCTTCCCCGAGGCCTGGCGCGGCACGGTCGAGGCCTGGGTCGGCGCGCTGTACTACCCCGTGCTCGGGGTGATGATCGTGCTGGCGCTGACGACGTTGTACAAGCTGGCGCTGCCGCGCAAGCTGCCGTGGCATCGCGGGCTGCCGGGCGCGGTGCTGGCCATGGTCATCTTCCTGCTTTCCAGCGTCGGCCTGCGCATCTACCTCAACTGGATCACCAAGACCGGCTACACCTACGGCGCGCTGGCCGCGCCGATCGCCTTCCTGCTGCTGATGTTCTTCATCGGGCTGGCGGTGGTCGGCGGCGCCTACTTCAACAGCGCGATGCAGGAACTGTGGCCCGCCAAGGCGACCCGCCGCCAGCGCCGCAAGTGGCGCAGGCTGGAGATGGGGCGCGCCAGCGAACGCCTGCGCACGGAGGAGGGGCGCAACCGGTGGGAGCGCAGCACCATCCCGCTGCTGCGGCCGCGCCGTCCCGAACACGGGGAAGAGCAAGAAAGCGGGGCAGATCACACTGTCCACAATGATCATGACGACGCCGGGTCCGAATCGGACGGCGGTCCGCGACCGGAGGTGACCGAGCGCTCACCGGAATCGGGCGAAGACCAGGTGGAAACCCTCGAGGACGAGTCACGCGCGGGGCGTACCGGCCGCTGACACCGGGTCGGCTCCACCCGTTCTCCACCCGTCCAGGGGACCGCGGTCATCCTGAAGTCGTACCCGGCCTCCACCCCTGGTGTGAATACCCCCGAACCCGTCCGTGAAAAGCTCGGCACGCCGAAGAAGAACCGCTCGGTGACACTTTTCCTTTCCTGGGGGGATCCCGCTATGTCCGTGCTGGCCAGACTGAGCCTGCGCAACAGAAGCCTGATCGGGCTGCTGGCGCTGGTGATCATCGGTTTCGGGGCGTTCGCCCTGCCGCAGATCAAGCAGCAGCTCTTCCCGTCGCTGCAGCTGCCGACCGCGGTGGTCGTGACGCCGTACGCGGGCGCGTCGCCCGACGTGGTGGATCAGCAGGTCACCGAGCCCATCCAGGGCGGCCTGCAGGGCCTCAAAGGCCTGAAGGAGCTCAGCTCGACCTCCTCGGAGGGCGCCTCCACGGTCGTCGCCCAGTTCGAGTTCGGCACCGACATCGACGCCGCCGTCGGCCAGCTGCAGCAGGTGGTCAACCGGCTGCGACCGCGGCTCCCGGCGAACAGCGACTCGACGGTCTCCGCCGGGCGCACCGACGACATCCCGGTGGTCATGCTGGCCGCCGGAACCACCGGGGACCAGCAGAAGCTGGCCACGCGGCTCACCGACGAGACCGCGCCGGAGCTGCGCAAGATCGACGGCGTCCGCACGGTGACCGTGACCGGCGCCCGCCAGCCGACGGTGACCGTCAACCTGGACTACGCGAAGCTCGCCGCCGCCGGGGCGGACCCGGCCTCGATCACGGCCGCGCTGCAGACGGCGGGCGCGACTGTCCCGGCGGGCACGCTGACCGACGGCGACCGCACGCTCACCGTGCAGGTCGGTGGCGCGGCGGCGACGGTCGACGCGCTCAGGAACCTCTACCTCACCCCCGCCGCCGGTGCCGCGGCCCGGCCGGGCACCCCGCCGCGGGAGCCGGTCAAACTCGGCGACGTCGCGACGGTGGAAGCCGGGCTCGCCGCGCCGACCTCGATCACCCGCACGAACGGCAAGCCGAGCCTCGGCCTCGCCGTGACCATGGTCGACAACGGCAACGCGGTGGCCATCTCGAAGGCCGTGCGCGACAAGCTGCCGGACCTGAGCACCAAGCTCGGCGCCGAGATGAGCGTCGTGTTCGACCAGGGCCCGCAGGTCGAGGACGCGATCAGCGGACTGACCGTCGAAGGCCTGCTGGGGCTGGCGTTCGCGGTCATCGTGATCCTGCTGTTCTTGCTGTCCGTGCGCTCGACGCTGGTCACCGCGGTGTCCATCCCGTTGTCGGTGGTGGTGGCGCTGCTGGCGCTGTGGACCGGGAACCTCTCGCTCAACCTGCTCACCCTCGGCGCGCTGACGATCGCGATCGGCCGGGTGGTCGACGACTCGATCGTCGTGCTGGAGAACATCAAACGGCATCTCGCGTACGGCGAGGACAAGCAGCGCGCGGTGCTGGACGGGGTGAAGGAGGTCTCGGGCGCGGTGACGTCGTCCACGCTGACGACCGTCGCGGTCTTCCTCCCGATCGCCTTCGTCGGCGGTCTGACCGGTGAGCTGTTCTCGCCGTTCGCGATCACCGTCACGGTGGCGCTGCTGGCTTCGCTGCTCGTTTCGCTGACCGTCGTCCCGGTGCTCGCGTACTGGTTCCTCAAGCCGCCGAAGCAGGCCGCCAACGAGGAAGAGGCGGAGCTCGCCCGGCTGGCAGCGGTGGAGAAGGAGCGTCGCGGCCTGCTGCAGCGCGCCTACCTGCCGGTGATCCACTTCGCGACGAAGCGACGGCTGACCGTGGTCGTGCTGGCGCTGCTGATCTTCGGCGGCACGATCGGGCTGGCTTCGACGCTGGAGACCAACTTCCTCGACCAGTCCGGCGGGACCACGCTGAACATCAGCCAGGAACTGCCGCCCGGCACCAGTATCGAGGCCAAGGAGAAGGCCGCGTCGGCGGTCGAGAACGCCCTCATGGCGACCCCCGAGGTGAAGATGTACCAGGTGCAGGTCGGCGGGGGCGGCGCCGGCGCGGCGTTCGGCTTCGGCGGCGGCACGGCGACGAGCATCTCCGTCACCGTGGACAAGGGCACCGACATCCCCGCACTGCAGGACAAGCTGAAGGCCCGGATCGGCACCCGGCAGGGCATCGGCACGGTCAAGTTCGGGTCCGACGCCGGTGGTTTCTCGTCCGAGCAGATCTCGGTGCTGGTGACCGCGCCGAACGCCGCGGCGCTCAAGCCCGCGGCGGATCAGGTGCAGCAGGCGCTCAGCGGCGTCAGCGGGCTGAGCGAGGTGTCGAACGACCTGGCGAAGGGCTCACCCCGGGTACAGATCGAGGTCGACCAGCAGGCCGCGGCGGCCCGCGGGCTCAGCGCGACGACGATCGGCCAGATCGCGAACCAGGCGATCGCCGGGCGCACGGTGACCCAGCTCCCGATCGACGGCCAGCGCACGGACATCGTGCTGCGCTCCGGAACCAAACCGTCCACAGTGGACTCGATCAGCGCACTGCCGGTACCAGGCCCGGCCGGGGTGGTCCGCCTCGGCGACGTCGCCAAGGTGTCCACAGTAGACGGACCGGCGTCGGTCAAGCGCACCGGCGGTGAGCTGAGCACGACGGTCACCGCGAAGAACACCGGCTCGGACCTGAGCGCGGTCACGAAGGACATGACGGCGAAGCTGGACAACCTGCGGCTGAAGGGCGGCGCGAGCTACTCGCTCGGCGGTGTCAGCCAGGATCAGCAGGAGGCGTTCGGCAACCTGTTCCTGGCGCTGCTGGCGGCGATCGCGATCGTGTTCCTGATCATGGTGGCGACGTTCCGCAGCCTGATCCAGCCCCTGATCCTGCTGGTGTCGATCCCGTTCTCGGCGACCGGCGCGATCGGGATGCTCCTGGTGACGGGCACCGCGCTGGGCCTGCCGTCCCTGATCGGCATGCTGATGCTGGTGGGCATCGTGGTGACGAACGCGATCGTGCTGATCGACCTGATCAACCAGTACCGCACCGAGGGCATGAGTATCAAGGACGCGGTGGCCGAGGGCGGCCGGCGCCGTCTCCGCCCGATCCTGATGACGGCGTCGGCGACGATCTTCGCCCTGATCCCGATGGCACTGGGCATTACGGGCCAGGGCGGTTTCATCGGCAAGCCACTGGCGGTGGTGGTGATCGGCGGCCTGATCAGCTCAACCCTCCTGACCCTGGTACTGGTCCCCACCCTCTACACCATGGTGGAGCTCCGCAAGGAAAAGCGCCGAACCAAGCGCCAAAACCGCAAAACCCACCGCACCACAACAAAAGAACAGCACGAACAACTGGAGCCCACCCCGACCCCAACCTGAAACCCACCTGCCCCTGAAGGCCACCTTCACGGCGTTTTACGCCGTGAAGGTGGCCTTCAGGGGCAACAAAAACTCCCGCGACAAGACCCCGAACCCGTCACCCGCCCCCAAAACCCCACCACCGCCAAACCCCAAGACTCACCGCCGCGGAGCCCCAAGACTCATCGCCACCGAACCCCAAGACTTCACAGCGCGCGGAACCACCCACACCCAGCCACACCACTCACCGGCCACCAAGACTCAGCCACGCCCGGCCTCAGACCCCAAAACTTCACAGTGTGCGGAACCACCCACACCCAGCCACACCACTCACCGGCCGCCAAGACTTAACCACGCCCGGCCTCAGACCCCAAAACTTCACAGTGTGCGGAACCGCCCAGACTCAGCCACGCCAGTCACCGGTCCATCCAGACTCGCCCCCGACACACACCACCAAAACCCGGCCACCGCTATCCGGGACCACAGCGTCTCCGCGAGCTCTGCGAGTGGAGACTTCACCGCCGCGCGCCCTCTTTCGCGGCCGCCAGGCCGCCCCAACTCGCGACGGTAGGTCGCCCCCGTTAAAGCAAAAGCCGCACTTACGCTGGAAGTCAGGGGCGACCTGGCGGCGCGAGTTTGTGAGCGCGCTGGCCAAAAAACACAGGCTTCTAGCCGCACCTCAGGACTAAACCAAAAAACCCGCACCGCCGCTGGGTGCCAGGACCGACCTAGCGGCGCGAGTTCGTGACCGCACTGGCCAAAACTACTGCCGAAACCGCCAAGTCTTGCTGTCAAAGGCGATACAGATACTCGGCGACATCACGACAACCCGCAGTGTCGCGTCCCGCTCGTCAAAATCGATCCCCTCGACCTCGAAGTTCCCCGAGCACCCGCTCTGCAGCGGCAGCTGCCCCAGGGACGTCACGTGCCCGGTTACGTCACTCCCGGACACCGCCGCCACGAGATCCACCTGAAGCAGCGGTTTGGTCGCCCCGAACAACGCCCCCTCGGGATCGTCGGAGGCGCAGAACAGCCGGGTCGGGGTGGCGAAATCGCACCCCTGGACGTCCCGCACGGCATGATCGAGCCGCACGGCCGAGGCGTAGGGGAGGTTCTTCGACGGGTCGGTGAAGGCTGTCCCGGGCATCGGGTGCACGAGCAGCCGATCCATCGTGCCCCATTCTCCCGCGACCATCCACCGGCCGTCCGGGGACACCGCGGCGAACGAGTTGTTGTTCGCTTCCCAGGGCTCGAGGGCGTGCTGGTAGTTCGCCCAGGTGCCGTCGGGGGCCTGGACGCGGAACAGTTTGGCGCCGCGGTCGTCGCGCTGGTAGGGCTCGACGTAGTAGCCCTGCGCGGAGCCGGGGTCGCCGACGTGGTTCCAGCCCTTGCTCGACAGGTCGTAGGGCACCGTGCTGATTCCGGTGTAGCGGATGGTGGTGCCTGACGGGCGGACGATGGTGGCGAGGCCCTGGCTCTCGTCGAGCGGTCTGGCGTTGTCCGAGCCGATGGTGTTCCAGCCGGTCACCGCCTGGGCGAACGCGGGTGACACCACGACCATGAGGGCGACGAGGGTGAGCACGATCCCGGATCTGCGCATGAGGACTCCGTCCCGGCGGGAAATGCTGGCGGGTACCTGAGTACCAGCGATCGCCGGGGCGGACAGCCGCCACGTGAATGATTTTCACTTCTTGTCCGGTCTTCGTGCCCGACCGGACATCGGCTATTCGCCGGAGCGGTAGCCCTCGTAGATCTTCTTGCAGTCGGGACACACGGGCGAACCGGGCTTGGCCGACTTCGTCACCGGGAAGACCTCGCCGCACAGCGCCACCACGTGCGTGCCCATGACCGCGCTCTCGGCGATCTTGTTCTTCCGCACGTAGTGGAACATCTTCGGCGAGTCGTCGTCGGTGCTGTCGGTGCCCTGGGGCGTGGTGTCCGGCTTCGGCAGAGTTTGCGTGCTCACGAGACCATCATGCCTCAAATACCTGTGGACGCCGCCACGACCTGGCAAGATCCCCGGCATGTTCCAGAAGGTGCTCGCGACGTTCGGCTCGGGCGGGGCGCGGATCGACGCCCGGCTGCTCGACCGCGCCATCACGCCCGGCAAGCCCCTGCGCGGCGAGGTCGTGCTGCTCGGCGGGGAAGTCGATCAAGAGATCAACGGTCTCGCGGTGAACCTGCTGGCCAGGGTGCAGGTGCCAGGCGAGCGGGAGCCCCGCGTCGAGGACCTGCGGTTCGGCACCCAGCAGCTCATCGGCCGGGAGCACATCAAGCCGGGCCAGCAGGTGACGATCCCGTTCGAGACGCAGCTGCCGTGGGAGACGCCGATCTCCAGCGTGTTCGGCAAGCCACTGGCCGGGGTGGCGATCGGCCTGCAGACCAACCTCGACCTGGCCAACACGGTCACCGACCCGGCCGACGTCGACGCCGTCGCGATCGAGCCGCTCCCCGCGCAGAAACGCGTCCTCGACGCGTTCAGCCACCTCGGGTTCGTCTTCCGCGAGGCCGTGCTGGAGCAGGGGCGCATCAACGGTGCCGCCCAGCAGCTGCCGTTCTTCCAGGAGATCCGGTTCACCCCGTCACCCCGGTTCGCGCCGGTCTTCACCTCGGTGGCGGTCACCTTCCTGTCCACCGTGGCGCAGACACAGGTGGTGCTGGAGGTCACCAAGCGGGTGCGGGTCGCAGAGCCATCGCTAGTGGGTTAGCCACCTAAGCAGGGTGTTCCCGAGGCTCCTCAAACTGAGCCACAGGGAGACATCCTATGCCCAACCTGACCCCGACCGACAAGCGCGCTGCAGCCGTCGCTGCCGTGCTGCCCGTCGTGCCGGGCTACACGTCCGAAGACGCCACTGTCGAGGCGGCACAGCGATGAGCGCCGTCCTGCTGCTCTGCCTCGCCGCCGCCGCGCTGGCCGGATGCATCGTGGCCGCGGCCCTGTTCTTCGCCTCCGGGCCGAAGCGATGACCGGCCGCCGAGCGGGCCGGATCGTCCGCGCGGTCTGGCGGGGCGCCACGGCGCCGCACGTAACACAGCACGTGATCAACACGAGTCCATCAGCAGGATCCGACGGAAGGCAGACACATGTCCACCCCTGAGAACGTCCAGAGCTCCAGCACCGCAGTTGGGTACGCCAGCCGCAAGTCCGCCGCCGAGCTGGCCAAGCGCCGCGTCCTCGCCAGCGATGACCCCATCCGCCAGGCCGCCCTCGAGCAGCTGGCGGTCACCTACTCGATCCGCACGATCCTGATGTGGACGCTCGTCATCGTGCCGGTGGCTCTCGTGGCCCTCGCCGTCGTGTTGTCCGCGGCGCGTCCCTGAGCCCCGGACACAGCAGAGGGCCCCGGCGTTCACGAGTCGCCGGGGCCCTCTGCTGTGTGCAATACCTAGTTGGCGGACACCTTCGCGAGGAAGGCTCCCCAAGCACCAGGCGAGACGGCCAGATGCCCGGCGGCCCGGTCCTTAGTGTCCCGCACGCCTACGGTCTTGGTCGCGAGTGCGACTTCGACGCAGTTGTTCGAGCCACCTGAGGATCGCGAAGACTTCCGCCAGTGTGCGTTCTTCAGCTCCGCGTTCACGGCTTCGACCTCTCAAGATCCAGTGCAATCGAATCCATCAGACTGATGCTCTCACGCGCTGACAAGGCAGTTTCCGTCAGCGTGCGGAACGCCAGTCCGTACGCGTTCACGTGCGAATCTCCGTCGAGCAAGTCGGCTCTGGTGAGATCTTCGAGGTAGGCCCACGACTTGTTCGATGTGCCGACAGGCACCGTGAGCAGCGTGAAGCCCGATCCCAGGGCAGCGTGTTGGCCGGCTGCGAACGGGAGAATCTGCACGGTGACGTGCGCCAGGTCTGCCACGGTGACGAGGCGTCGGATCTGAGCAGCAAGAACGGCGGCACCCCCGATCTCACGGCGCAATGCAGCCTCGCCCAGGATGAGATGGATCTCCGGCGGCGACTGCCGTTCGAGCAGCACCTGACGGCGCATCCGGGATTCCACCACACGCGGGATGTCGACCGCCGCAACGACAGCGCTGGTGCTCACGACCGCCTGGGCGTACTCAGGTGTCTGGAACAGGCCGTGGATCAACTCGGTGTCATAGACGTTCAGCGCCACGGCGTCCCCTTCGAGTCCGAGGTACTGCCGGGCCCAGTCGGCGACCTTGCCGAAGCTGCCACGCTTGCGGGCCAGTGCGCCTGTCTCTTGAATCCGCTGCACCTCTTCGGGGTCGGCGCCGTAGAAGGTGAGCAGGGCCGTGATGTCGTTCGCCTTCAGAGTGGCCTGCCCTTGCTCGATCTTGCTGATCTTCGCGACATACCAGGACAGGTGCGCGGCTACCTGCTCGCGCGTGATCCCTGCCTTCTCGCGAAGCTCTTTCAGATCGCGGCCCAACACCAGCCGGTGGGTGGCCGATCCCGACGTTTCCATGGTTGCGCATCGTAGCGTCACCCGTTCGGACTGACCACAACAAGGATTCCTAGTTGTATGGTCAGCTGAGTACTCACAAGGGAACTCACGGAGATGTCATGGGACGACACGCGCTGATCGAGACGAGAGTGACCACCGACGCCGACTTCACGGCCCGGTACTACAAGGCCCACGGTGCGGCGCACCTGTACCGCAAGCGCGATCTTGCCGACAACTCGATTGGCCTGCTGGAGCCGTGGTGCCTGGTCGGGAAGCTCGCCCCTGAGCTGCACAAGCGCGAGGACATCGACCCGGCGCCGATCACGCCGGGAAGCTCGTTCCTGGTCTGCCGCGAGTGCCGCACCGAACTCGCCCTGGTCCGAACCGGGCGGATCTCGTGACGGATCCACGTGGCTGGCGCCGGACGCGCGTGGTGTCGAGTGTCGACTCCCTCGGCCGTCCGGTCACCGTGACCACGGGCTTGACCACCAACACAGCGGGCGAGGTTGTCGCCGCGATCGGCATCGACAACGGCCCGACCGCGATCCTCGACAGCCTCGACGTGGCCGTGAACATCGAGCAGACCCTCGCGGATCTGCGCCAGGTCGCCCAGCGGGGCGAGCGATGACCGGTGTCCAACTGCGTACGAAGGCAACGCCCCTGCCGTCCGCGGCGAAGGGTCGTGCGACGCCGGAGGAGATGACCACCTGGACGCCTTACGAGCTGGAGATCCGGGCCTGCTTCCACTGCCACGTGGTCTACCGGTCGGCTGGCTACGCGTGGGACTGCGAGCACTGGCACGAGCGAGGTTCGGCGTGAGTTGGCGCCGGACGTTCGACGGCACGATCGACGACCCCGACGGTGACGGCCCCGTCGACGACGAGCAGGACGACGAGGACGAGTAGACCACCGGTCGGCGCGACGGCCCCCGCTACGGCGCGCCGACCCTCCCCCTGATCGTCCGGCCGCCGCACCGTCTCTCCCCTCGTGCAGTGCGGCGGCTGGGCTTCCACTTCGCGCGTTACCCGGCGCGTGAAGGCCAGAGCCCCCGGTGTCTTCACGAGCACCGGGGGTTCTGCGCTGCGACGACGAAAGGCCCCCGCCCGACCGGATTCGTACCGGTGAGGGCGGGGGCTTTGTTCTCGATCACGTTGGAGGCGTGTCTTCTTGCGGCGGAGCCTACTTGCTACGGCTCTTCGCGGTTGCGGGTTTCTCCTCGGGACCGGTCGGCTCGTCGAGCCGCACATCCGATGCCTGAATCGGGCCGGTCGGGTCGGTGAACATCGCGACGATGCCCGCCTCGGCCGGCATGTCCGGAGACTGTGGACCGCTGCGCCACGCCTCGTGGTCCGGGTGTGCCGGGTTGAAGTGCGGATCCGCGGGGTGGTACTCCTGCTCGCTCATGAACGGCTCTCCTTTGCTGCTCTTCGAGGGGCTTACTGGGGTGGGACGGGCGCGACCTTGCGTCGTGCGAGGACACTGCCCAGGATTGACAGGGCCAGCGCGAGCCCGGACACGATCGTGTTGATCGTCGCGTCGGGGATGGTCAGCCACCCTGCGGTGACGATCCCGGCGAGGACAACGCGGACGGCTTCGGCGATGGCGACGGGCTCGGACGTGCCGATGGTCGACGAGCCGATCGGGTCGCCGTGCTGGGCGCCCATCAGCTGGCCAGCCTGTTCTTGAGCTCGTCGGCGACGGCCGCGGCGAGGGTGGGTCCGACGAGCGCGGCGACCTTCGCGGCGAGGGCGTCGAGGTCCACACCGCCGGTCGCCTGGGCGGCCTTGATGGCGTCGACCTGCGCGCGGAGGTCCTTGACGTACTGGAGCAGGCCGACGCCGCCCAGCGGGCTGTCGCCGCCGCCGTACCAGATCCCGACGTGGTCGCTGATGATCGCGTTGTTCCAGTCGCCGATCTGCTTGTCGGTCAGTGCCATGTCGTCCTCCGGAGTGGTGGTGAAGGGTTTGAAGATCAGGACGCGGTCGGTCTTGATGCCGTCGACGACGGGCTGGGTGTTGTTGTCCTGCCAGCCGTGCACGAACGGGCGCACCGCCGAGCGGGCGCCGCACTGGACGAAGAAGTCGACGTGCCCGACCGCGGCGTCGATCGCGTCGGCGAACCCGTAGGCCCCGGTCCGGTTCCGTCCGAGGACGGACACCGCGCCGTCGAGGTAGGCCTGCCACACGCTGGGCGGGATCGCGGGGTTGCCGGGTGCCGCGTACATCCACCGGTCGCAGCAGAACAGGATGACGCCGTCGAACCCGAGCCAGCTCGCGCCGGCCAGCGCGCGCCGAGCGTTGGCCTGCCCGCCCGCGTAGCCGGACAGCGGGTCGTTGCGCCCGACCTCAAAGTACATCGCCTGCATCGCGAGCCCGGACCGGACGAGGTCGGTGTACTCCTGCACGTTGGTGTGTTTGGTCTGCAGCTGCGCGGGCGCGTCGAGGTAGCGGATCACACCGGTCGGGTGCTCACCCTGCGGCCCGACCGCGGTGGCCTTGATCGTCGCGGCGGACAGGCGTTTCGCGCTGTAGTCGATCCACCAGGTGTCGGTCATCGGTCAGCCTCCGGTCGTTGGCAGGGGCAGGGGCGGGTCCGGGCTCGAGCTCGGCGGTGGCGCGGAGGTTTTCGGGTCAACGCAGGCTTTGCCCCGGTAGGTCGAGCCGTCCGGCGCGGTGATGACCGCGTCACGCAGCTCGTAGCCCTCGGGACAGGTGGGCCCTGCCGCGCCGGTCGCACCGTCGGCGCCGGGCTTGCCGTCCACGCCCGGCTTGCCATCGACACCAGGCTTGCCCGGTGCTCCGCGGCACGGCTCCGTCGGCTGGCCGCAGTACGCCGCGACCGCGACCGCGGCGTCACCGTTCGTCCCGTCACGGCCGTCCTTCGGCACCGGGATGCGCGCGACGACCGCGGTCACGATCGCGTCGAAGTTCGGGCTGGCGCCGTCCGGGCCCCGGCACCCGTTGTTGACCGCGCAGTAGTCGTTCACCGCTGTCCGCGCGGCCTGGCGAACGACCGCCGGGTCAGGGGCGACGGTGACCGGTGCCGCCGCCGGTGGTGCTTGGTCCTTGACCTCGGCGGCCTTCGCGCACGCCGGGCCGAGCTCGGCAGCGGCCCGGCCACCTTTCGCGCAGGTGGCGCTTACCTGCTCGGCGAGCGATTGGCCGGCGGCCGCGTCCTGCCGAGCCGTGATCTGCTCGTAGATGGTCCACCCGGCGGCGAGCAGCGCCAGCGTGGCGAGCACCACCGCGATGATCGGTGTCCTACGCATCTACGTCACCGGCCTTCCTGCGGGCTTTCGCGGCTGCGTCTTCGGCTTTCCAGCGGCGTGCGCGTTCCGCGTCGACGAGCCCGGCGTGGCGTTTCCGCTCGGCGTCGAGATCGTTCTGAAGCCGGGTGTTACGGCGTTCGGCGCGGAGCCAGAACCAGCCGACGACGAGGACGACCACGAGCAGTGCCGCCGACGGGCCGGCCGACGCGAGAAGCTGACCGATGTCCAAGGCACCCACCGTCACCCCTTTCGTTCTCTCCGAGCGATCAGTGGAGCCCCGGGTTCAGGTCGTAATATCCCTTACCGATTCCGTAGGCTCCGGAACAGGAAACCCATGCGGTGCCTGATGCGGACCGAGGCGTAACCAGCGCTCTGAGCGTCACAGGCGCATTCATGAAAGTTGCCGGAAGCAGCAGCATTTTTGTGATGGCGCTGGTGCTATTCAGTCCGGTGGTGATCGAGGTGGAAACGGTGGTAGCGCCACTCTGTGCTGTAACCCTGAAGTCATAGTTGGTTATGAGCGTGTAGATGGTAATTGAACAAAGCACCGCCGGGTTGTATGCCTGAACACCCCCCACCATCACAGTATTCTCGGTGTTGACACCCATCGACTGATTGCCGTTTCCGGCTATCTCGGTAGACATGCCGTAAGACAGCGTGGGTTCCGAGAGCCCGTAGCCTGCCACCTCATCGGTGCCCCACATGATGTGCCCGGACTGGTCGTACAACTTGGAAGTCTTCTGCCCGCCCGCGCCGGTGAAAGTGCGCAGCAACGGCCCGCCAGCTCCGTCGTTGACGGTCAGGTTCGCGCCGCCCGCCGCGCCCGTGTCCGGCACCACCGAGAAGTCCACGATTCCCGGATCGTGGCTCACCACGAACGGATACTTCGACTGCCGGGTCAGCGCATCGACCTGCGCCTGCAGATCAGCGATTTTGTTGGTCAGGGCGTCGTAGGTATTCGGGCGCTCGATCGGGATGTTAGCGACCATGTCAGAAACTCCTAGCAGCCTGCAGCTGGTGGTCCACCGTGTTGCGATCCGAGCTCCCGGAATGGGACAAGCCGACGATCCGCCAGTTGTAGATTCCATCCGGCAGCCAGTGGTGATTCTTCACGCTGTAGTTGGCGAAGTGACCTGGAATGTACGTCGAAATGTCCGGGTCGTAGCTGGCCTTCACAGTGGCCTGCCACAGTTCGGGCTGCACGCCATAGCGGGCCACGTCCGCGGCGGCCCAGCCGTCGAGCGTCGGCTGCAGCGCCGCGTCGGTGTGGTTGGTGTCCACCATGTCCAGCGCGGGCCACCCTGCGTCCGTGAGGGCCGTCGCCGTGGCGTAGCCGTACAACTGCCCGGCTTCGTTGCCGGTGCCCTTGACGAACGCCGTGATGGCCGGCGTCGTCCCGCCGCCCTGGATTCCGAGGGATACCAGCGACGAGCGGTAGTCGAAGAGCAACGGCACGCCGGGCTGCACGAGAAAGGGCTGCCCGATGAGCATCCGGTGCCGGACGAAACGGGTTCCGCCGACCGTGGTCATGTACGGCTGGAAATACACGTCCGGGCCACCATCGACCTGCGTGAGTTCCTTGAGTCGCTGCCCCGCGCTGGCCATCTCGTAACCGTGATAGGTCCGCACGTTCGGTCCCCCGCCAGCGATGTACGGCGGCAGATCGAGCGGCAGCGCGGACCCTGGCCGGAACGCCCAGAGCGTCGACTGCTCAACGATCTGCCGCGCGATGTTCGCCAGGAGATCGGTAAACGTGATGTCCGCGGACGAATCCGTGATCCGCTTGGACGACGGGTCCCACAAACGGTTGTGCAGAACGCGCCGATTCATCAGCTCCCAGAAACCCTTACCTTTCACGGCGATCGTGGACTCGTTCGACGACGGGTCGTAGGGCAAGATCGGCCCTGCCTGGCAGACGGTGGACCCCAAGATGATCGCCACCGAGTAGCGATAGGGGATGATCCACTCGTGCAGTCTGACCGTGGATTCCCCGCCTCGCAAGGGGATGGGCACCGACCAGTCGCCTTCTTCGTTGATCTTAGCTGACCAGTCAGGGTCTCCTGCCAGGTCGATGTCATAGAGCACACGACCAGACGTGGTGGAGTACACCACCGCCGTGTACTCCTGCTCCGCAGCCATTAGGCCCGGACCCACGTGAGCGTCATGCACGGCATTTGGTCGACAACACCCAGGGTGAATGACTGGTTTGTGTAGTGCCACATGGACACGCTGTCGCCAGCGCTGAACCTGTCCTCCTTGGACACCGTGGACGCCTGGTATACCGACGCGGTGGCGATCGTTTGCGAGTTGTTCCGGCCGGTCGCAAACGTGTTGGCGTCAGAGATCCAGGTAATCTTGTCGCCTATCGATGAGTTCGGGGCGCGCAGCGCGGCCGTCAGCGACCACACCCCCGACCGGTTGAGGGTGAAGCGGTCCAGCGCAGCGTTCGGTGTCACATCCGGACAACTGACCGTAGCGCCCCGAAGTTTGATGCGAGTCTCCACACCGCCGGTAATTCCCTGGGTGCCCGTGTCGGTGTACTTGGCGAACCCGGACCCCGCACCGCTGAGCGCCACTGGCTGCCAGGAGCCGTCCGAACCGCGCCACATATCCAAGGTGCTGCCGGTCCAGCGCAGGTCGCCGCTCAAGTTGGATTGATCGGCCAGCGCGTCGCCAGGCAGCAACGGCCGAACGCCGCCGAGCAAGCTCGTTCCCTTGCGCAAGTCGGTCAGCGTGATCACACCGCCGGTGGACACCTGAGCGCGTGCCAGCGCCAGCGTGACACCGCCACCAGCCAGCCCGGTGATGGCCGGGTCCACCGGGACCGCACCAGGCGTGCCGGTGATGACCTCGATCTGACACGGGCCGGTAGCAGGCACCGTGTCGCCCTGAGCAGCGTCGTAAATCCGCATCACCACGATGTCGTTGCGCGGGTTGGTGGCGGGGGCGGTGTCGGACGCTATCGGCACCGAGGAGCCGGTCAGCCACCCCTCGTACGGTCCCTGTCCGGTACGGTTGATGATCGCCGTGCCGGGCTTGACCGACATCGCCAGACCGCTGGTGACGATCACACGCAAGTCGTAGATGATGGCCCCTGAGTCCACAGTGGGCACCACCCCTGACCGCACGGCAGCCAGCGGAATCGGGTCCCCGCCGTTCGTGTTCACGCCCAGGTAGAGCCCCTGGAGCAGGGCGCGGCCTTGGCGTGCGTTGTTGCGGTTCTGGATCGACCACGCGCCCGTGGCCGCTGCGTTCGTCGGTGCCATGACGGCCCCCCTTTAGTTGTAGGCGTACTGCCAGGTGGCGGTGAGCGTGCCGACGCCCGTGCCCGCGAACTGCGCGACCGTGGTTCCACCGGCGGGGATGGAAATCCATTGCGCGGACGACAGCGCACCGGACCGGTCGATGCCGTTGAGCTTCACGGAGCGGGTGAATGGCGAGCAGTCGATGACGAGCGTTTGCCCTGCGGCGACGGTCCCGTTGTAGGCGACGGTGTTGCCCGTCGCCGGGTCCGTAACGCTGGGGTTCACAAGCGGGCCGGTGAAGGTGAATGTCGGCCAGGTGATAGCGCTGCCGGGGTTGTCCATCACGATGGGCCCACCCGAGCCGCTGGTACCCCAGTCGAGGCCGCCGGGTGTTCCGGCGAGCCAGTCGAGTCCAGCGCCGGGGACGTTGCCGTCTAAGGCGACTACGGCACCGCGGGAGATCGCGGCGGTGCCGCCGGACACCGTGAATGAGCCGGCCGCGATGTTGGCTGGTGCTGTTCCTTGGATGGTGTAGTCCCAGACGATCGAGGCACCGGAGCCGGTGACGGTGCTGATGTCGCCGATCTCCGTCGCGCCCGCGATGGTCGCCACACCGGTGTTGATGGCCTGCTTCCAGCCGACGTAAAGCACCACGGCGCGCTGGGTGGGGACGGTGACGGCTGGGTAGGCGATGTCCTGCACGGACCCGTTGAGTTGGGTGGCGGCGTTGAGTACCGTCAGCGACAGCCCACGGAAAGCCGACATCTGCGCACTGTTCGTTGCGTTGACGACGCCGCCCGTGAACGTGACTGTGGGAGCGGACTCCACCCCGTCGTAGACCTTGCCGAACAGCCGAAGGTTCGAGCCATCCGACAGCAGCGTGTATCCAGCGGGGGTGTCGACTGTGCCCGCGCCAGAGTTACGGATCGCGGCCAGCAACAGCAGGGTGTCACCCGCGACGATGCCCGCTGGCATACCCGGTGTCCGTGGCGCGTTCGAACCCTCCGACGCCACACCCGCCGAGATGAACTGCGGCCCCGGTGCGGCCCAGTCGAGCCCGTCAGTGGATGCCCCGCCGATGGTCGTCGACACGGCACGGACCGAACTGTTGACGTAGCGCGGATCTGCGGCGTACAGCGAGAGCTGCCAGTCGAAACCCTGCGCGTCCTTCCACACATCACACTTCGGCGCGTCATTGTTCAACTCCACCAGCAGTTGCCGCGTGGAATTCCCCGTCGACACGACAAGCGGTGCTTGGCCGCCGTCGGCGAGCACCGCCATCAGCCGGTCACGAGCAGCCTCACGACCAGCTCGATCCGGTGCTTGGCACCACCCCTGCATCGTGCCGATACGCGCCGCTGGATACGACCGATCCCGATACGCGCCGGGACCGAACGGCCGTTCCGTGGTGTGGGTCTTCCTCCCCACGCCGTCGTTCAACGTCTGGTTCACGACGACCCACAGACAACCGAAGTCGTCCGTCACGTTGGCCGACCACGAGCCGATCGCGTAGTTTGGCCACAGCGCTGGAGTGGGCATCTACACTCCTCTCATCGACCACGAGAGCTCCCCCGACACCGCGGCGGCGAGCGCTCGCGGGTCCTGGGCGATCGTGTGGATGGTGATGTTGTTCGTGACCGTCGTGCCGCCGCGTGGGCCCATCAGCCCCTCGTGCTGCGCCGCCTTGGTCAGCAAACCGGCGGTGCGCTCAGAACCGTTCAGTGGCGCGAAAACCTCCGGGGTCGTCGCGTCACCGGCCCACTTGTACGTGCCCGGCGGGACGACCTGGGCGAGTCCGTTGAACGAGTTCGACCCGGTCGGTGCCGGGAACCCGCCGTCAGCGAATCCCATGTTGGCGCCGTAGTAGTTGCCCTCGGCGTTCATCGTGATGTTCGTGCCGGGGACACGAATCGAGTCGCGGTAGTTCACGCCGACGTTGATCGTCGAGGTGCGATCGCGCGCGGTGTTGTTGAGCGCACGCTCCGCGGCACTGGTGTTGGCCTCGGCGTTGACCCACCCGACGGTGCCGTCCGCCTGACGCACCCACGCTTGCAGCTTCCCCGTCGCCGGGTCGAGGCGTGAGTCGGTAGTGGTCCAGGCGTACGTGCCGTTGGCCTGTGCCGCCCACACCTGGAGCTTGTTCGACGCCGGATCAACGCGGGTGTCGGTGGTCGTGAGGCCTACGGTGCCGTCTGCCTTCTGCTGCCACACCTGCACAGAGCCGGTCGCGTCGCCGGTGTCGGCGTGCACCGTCACCGTCGACTCAGAGTGGTTGATGTTGTTCAGCAGCTCCACCGCCGCCTGCTGAGCGGGGGCGGTGTTCGAGAACACCTGGAAGCTACCGTCAGGCAGCTGCACCACCTTGTAGCCCAGCTCTTGCAACGCCTTCACCGCAGGACCGGTCAGGGCGTCGACGTGCACACCCTTGGTGTCCGGAATGCTCTTGATCTGCGCAACGACCCCGGCGATCTTGTTCTGCGTCTCCGTGTCGCCCTCGAGGCCCAGCTGGGTGACCACCTTGTCCGGCAACATCCCGTAGTGGTCGAGCACCTTGCCGATCTGCGTGTCGTTGAGGCCGAGCTGCTTGAGCTGCTTGGTGAACTCGTCGCGCATCCCGACCAACTTGCCGCGGATCTCGTCGGCCGGCGCGCCCGCGTCCTTGAGGGACTGGCTGTAGGCCGCGAAGTCGTTGGCACCCTTCTCGACGGTGTCCTGCAGCTTCGATCCGGCCTCGGTGACCGTGTTGATCGCGCCACTGGAGTCGATGAGGTCCTTGGCGTGGTTCTTGATGTCGAGCTTCTTGAACGCCTCACCGATCCCGCGCAGGTCGTCGTTCCACGCCTGCAGCGCTTCCTCAACCGTTGGGGCTTGCCCGGCGAGGCGACGCATCACGTCGATGATCGCCTGGCCCTTGGTCGCGACATCTCCGCCGGTGGCGGCCAGCTTCGCGAAGTCCTCCTTCAGCGCCACGGTCGCCACCGACGCCGCGTAGGCCGCCGGGGTGACACCGCGCGACAGCACCGACGACGCGTGGTCCATCGCGGCGGCGTAGTCGTTCTGCGCCTGCTGTGCCTCGGCGGTCTTTCGAACCTGTTCGCCGATCGCGCCGTTGCCGTTGAGCAGCGCGCGGAGCTGGTTGAACGCTTCGTGGTTGGATCCGGCCAGCGACTGTGTGTAGCCCGACACCTTCGTCTCGACATCGGAATACGACCCACCGGTGGTCAGCAAGTGTGTGCTGATGTCTTGCAGGCCCTTGATGTTCGTGTCCGAGAGCATGTTCTGCTGCCCCATGGACGCGATCCACGTGTTCGACTTCGCCGTCAGGTCTGCCAGAGCGATCGAGTTGCCGCCCGCCGCTGCCGAGGCGACACCCAGCGCGCCGCCGTAGACGGAGATGTTCGCGGCCGCGTTCTTCGCCTGCAGCGCGTCGGTGTTCACCTTGGAGGTGTGCTCGCCGACGACGCCGTTGTCTTCGCGCAAGGCCTGCGTCAGCTCGCGCACACCTTCTTTGTGCTCGGCGGTTTTCGCGGACGCCTCGGCCTGCTTCTGCCCTAGGATCTGCAGCCCGATCCCGAGGGCTGCCACCGCCAGGAACGCGGGGTTGAGCCCGCCAGCGACCAGGCCGCCGAGCGCGGTGCCGACCTTGGACCCGGCCTTCGCCGCGCCGGTCATGTCCGCACCCGCGTTGCGGACGCTCTCGCCAAGGCCACGGAATCCGGCCCCGGCGTCGATGCCGAACTTGGACGCGATCATGGTGGCCGCCGTCATCGACCCAGCGAACTGGGTGACACCCGGCGGGAGCAGCTCCAGCAGGGACAGCAGACCGCGCAGCGACGCCACTGTGCCGACGCCCGCGTTGCCGAACCCGGTCAGGAAGCTGATAGCCGCGCTGCCGTGCGCGGTCAGGTCGATCAGGGCACCGGTCGCGAGGTCCACGATGGCGTGTAGCTGGCTCAGCGGGCCTGCGGACCCGTTGGCGAGGTTCGCGAACAGCGTCCCCAGCCGAGCCTCGAGCAGTTGGACCGTGCCGCCGAATATGACCATTCCTCGGCCAGCGGCTTCGCTACCCCGCGAGGCGTTGGTGAAGAACTCGCCCAGTCCGGTACCCGCTTCGCCTGCGAACGTGCGCAGGCCCTTCAGCGCCGCGTCGGACGACTTGACCGCGACCACCAGTCCGGGCATCGCGCCCTCGGCGAGATCGGTGGCGGCGCCGGTCAGCTCCCGGATGGCCGGGGCGGACCCTGCCACTGCCGTCGCGATCTGCGGACGAAGGCGGGTCCAAGCCGTACCGACGCTGTCGATCGCGCCGACCACCTCGCCCTCGAGCGGCGCGGCCATCACCTTCGTGTCGGCCCGCACCTGCAAGGACAGCTCGGAAAACCGCGACTGCACCCGGTCACTGCTCGCCACACCGGCGACCGCGAGCGCGGCGAAACCGCCCGCGAGCAGCGCCAGTGACAGCGTCGCCCCAGCCGCTCCGACTGCCGCGGCCGCGGGCAGCCCCACCGACAGCCCGGTGAACACCAGTGCGTTGAACTGGGCGTTGGCCCGTGCCGCCAGGCGCGAGATCTCGTCCTCGGCCGGCTTGGTCTTCGCCTGGACTTCCAGCTGCATCGTGCGGCGTCGGGCGGTGAGCGCGGCGAGCTCGGCCTCGGCCTTGCGGATGTCGGCGTCGACCTCGACCGACACGCCGCGCTTCTTGCTCAGCTCATCCAGTTTCGTGCGCAGCTGAGCGATGTTCGCGTCGAGGTCGATGACGGCGTTCCTGCGCTTGGCGACGAACTCGTCGGCCTTCGCCTGCGCCAGCTTGTCGTCGAGGTCCGCGTTGATGGTCACCGGCTTGCCCGCAGAGACCTTCTTCTTCACGATCTCGGTGTTCGCCGGGTCGTTCAGCGCGGTGTCCCAGTTGATCGCCGATTCGCCCTCGAGGCGGGCGCGGATGCGCTTCTCGTCGGAGGAAGTCTCGTCCTTGAGCCGGATCTCCACGTACGCGCCTGCGAGCTTGAACTCACCGTCGGACATCTGACCCCCTTATCCGAGGTCGAAGATCCCGACCTGCTGGTTGGACCCGAGCGGGCCGTACTCGCGGGACTGGTTGAGTGCGGCGAGCTCGCCGCGGCTGTGCGGCTTGACCGTGACCGGCTCCGACAGCGGAACGGGGGTCGGGCGGGCGAGCGGCTCGGGTTCCTCGGCGGCTTCGCGAGCGGCGAACGCCACGGCGCCGCCGTAGACCGGGAGCCGGACCATGCGCGAGAGGAACACGGCCGCGGGTCCGTCGAGGTTCTCGATCCGGTGGTAGGCCGACATGTCCGAGCACACGTCGTCGAGGTGGGCGAAGTACCAGCCCACCGTCGAGAGCCGACGGTGCCAGTCGTCGGTCACGCTTTTGGGACAGCCAGCCCCTCGGGCAGCACGCGGTCCATGATCGCGTTCAGCACGGTCGAGAGGTCATCGCGGGTCAGGGTGTCGCACGCCTGCAACGCTTCCCACGCCTCGGTGGTGAGCGCCTTGCTGGCGGCGAAGGCCAGCGCCGCGCTCTCGCCCTGATTGACGGCTACGTTGAACGTCTGCAGCGACCAGGAAACGGGCACCGTCTTCGGGATGGTGTAGGTGACGCCGCCGATGGTGAACAGCGGCTCGCGGTCCTCGACGAGACCCGCGGTGGCCGTCTTGGCGGCGGCCCGGTCGAGGACCAGCCCTTGGTCGGCAGCGGGCTTACGGGCAGGGGTTTTGCGGGCGCGTGCGGGCATGACTTCTCCTGACAGAAGGCGGGAAAGGGGCAGCCCCACGTGCCGGAGGTTCAGGCTCACGGCACGCGGGGCTGCGTCGGGGGTGGATCAGCTGGTCTGGTCGATGATCCGAACCGGCGAGGTCGTCTCGGAGACGAAGAACGCCGCGAACTCCGAGTCGAGGACCTGCTGGTCGGCCTTCCCCCAGTTCAGGGCGGTGTTGCCGGACGGCAGGACCTTGCGCAGGATCGCGCGCCGCTTCAGCGGCAGCCCTGTCGTGGAGTCCGGGCCGGCGCCGTCGATCAGCAGCGTCCGGTACGGGGCGCGGTTGGCGTCCTGCCCGGCGTTGAGGTCGGACACGGCGTAGTTCGCGCCCGTCGCCCCGGCGGTCATGTTCCACGCGTAGGACATGTTGGTGCGCGTGATCTCGGCGTACTTGACCGTGGTCTTGATCTTCCGGCCGGTCAGGCGCGCGCCGAGCTCGTCGACGAGCTGGTCCGCCATCAGCGGCGTCCAGGTCGGCTCGATCGACAGGTTCGTCCCGCCGAGCGTCAGGCCCGTGTCGTACCAAGCCGAGGCGGCCGGGGCGATGTTCACGTCGACGAGCGCGGGCTCGTAGGCAAGCGCCGGGTCGAACGCGAGCCGGTAGATGTAGAGCCGTGCGGGCCCCATCACCAGGTTGGACGGCTGGTAGCCGCTGGTATCGGCCATGAGGAACTCCTAAGAGAGGTGCGAAAGGGTCGGGGTCCCCTCTCGGGGTGCTCACTCACTTCGCGACCGGTGTCCAGTTCAGGACCAGGTCGAGGGTGTAACCGGCGTAGTCGCCGAAGTCGCCGTACGTCCGGCGCGGTTTGCTGACCGCGTAGGCGGTCTTCACGGTCGCGTTCTCGCCGCACTGCGGCAGCGGCAGGAACCATCCGCCACGCTGGTAGGTGCCGCCCTGGATCGCCGCGACCAGGTTGCGCGCCTTCTCCCACGGCGGACGGTCGAGCCCCGGCGTCACCGCCCAGCCCTGCACCATCATCACCGGGGATTCGAGCCGGAACTCCGGCACGGTGGACCCGCCCGCCACGGTGACCGTGACGAACCCGGAGGCCTCCCAGCCGGTCGTGTCGCGCGGCAGCTGCTCCCCCACCATCTCGGCGGTGAAGCCTGCCAGTTGCGCGATCCACGCGCGGGTGACTGTCTCGTCGGTCGCGGCCACGAACACCATCAAGGACCCCGCTTCCGGTAGAGCGCCGGGCGAAGGAACGGTTGCGGCGAAACCACTTCGCCGGTGAACTCGGTCTCCCCCGCCGCGTTGCGGAACGCCACCCGGTGGCCCTCCTCGACGTAGAGGGCGTAGTTGAGGTCCGAGCCGATGCGGGCGGTGTCGCCGTTGATCTCGGAGTCGACGGACTCCCTCAGGTGTCCGGTGTCGACCGGGGCGAGCGCGCGGGCGTCTTCGCGGACCTCACCGGTGAGCCTGCCGAACAGCTCCCGCACGTCGGCGGCGATCCTCTCCCGCCAGCCGGGTTCCTCGACGTAGTCAGCCACCGTCGCCTCCCACCCGCTTGAGCTCCAGCTCCACATCAGGTGTCCGGCCGGGTGCGTGCGGCCGGGTGACGTTCTGCACCGCGTACAGCGCGCCGGTAGATCCGTCACGGATCCGGTCACCGGTGCGGATGTCCGTAGTGGACGGCACGGTGCCCTTGACGTTGCGCACGACGCGCGGTGTCTGCGTCGCTGGGTCCCACACCGCCGAGCGCCATTCGACGATCGACGCCAGCACGTTGCTGTGCAGCGGGGTGGTGTTGTCCGGCACCGGGTTTCCGTAGTCCGGGTCCTGTGTCGTGGCGCGGTAGATCGTGGCGCGGCACGTCGCTAATGCCCACAAAGGAACCACCTCCGATGATTTCGCATGTACATCAGAGCGGCTCGTAACGGCCGTAGAGGTTGTTGTCGTCGCGCCCGAACGCGCCGTATTCGTCGGCGGCGCGCACGTGCAGGGAGCGGGACTTCAGCCACGACACCCGCTTGAGCGCCCAGCGGGCATCCGGTGCGAGGACCAGTGCGGTGTCGGTGAACATGGTGCGGTTCGCCGCGCCCCCGGCTTCGGTGATCTCTAGGCGCTGGAACGCGTCTGGCTGCGCGACCAGCCACGCCGCCTGGTAGGCCACCGCGAGCTTCAACCAGTACTGGTCTCGGTCGGTGATCAGCAGGATATCGGCGTAGATCCGCGCGGTGTGCATGTCGATCTGGGCTTGCGCCCGCATCAGGTCGGCATCGGTGACGGTGACCTGGGTCAGTGCGAGCACATCCGCCACGGTCGCCCACGTGTTCACCATCGCGCCTCCTTAGAACCTAACGAGGACCCGGGTGCCCTTGAGACAGGACACCCGGGTCACGGGGCTGGCGGTCAGTTCTTGACCAGCATCGAGAACGCGCCCGGCGCACCGGGCGCGAACGCCTTGCGAGCCCGGAAGTACAGGACGTTTTCGTCGGTGTCGACGCCGATGCCGTTGGTCGAGTCCTGGAAGTTGACCGCGAGCGGGTTGCGGTCGCCGACCTGGAGGAACTGGCGGTTGCCGAACACGACGAACGGGGACCCGGTCGGGGAGTCCGACCCGGTGGCGCTGGTCTTCGCGCCCAACGACCACTGAAGGTCGTAGCCGAACGCCTTGAGCCCCCCGCTCTGCCCGCCGCCCGCGTCACCGCTGGACGACTCGTTGAAGATCGGCTCGCCCGTGGAACTCTTGATCTTCCGGAGTGTGCCCGCGAAGCTCGGGTGCGCGATCGCGACCGTCTCGGCCGGGTCGAAGAAATCACCCTGCTCGTAGAGGCTCAGCGCGTCGCTGAGCCCGTCGTAGGTGATGCCGCCCGTGCCCGCCAGCGTGAGGTTCGAGTTGGCGACGTAGCCCGTGGTCGTGTCCGCCTGCGTCAGCAGGTAGTACAGGGAGTCGAAGCCCCACCCGCTGACGGCCTTCGCGACCGTGATGCCCAGGCACACGTTGTCGAACAGCTTGCCGTACGAGGTGCCCGCGTCGACGCTCTTGGTCTTGGTGATGGACGCGAGCGAGTCGGACATGTCCTCTTCGGCGATGGTGACCTTGCCACCGATCTTGTCCGAGTTGAGCAGCACCGAGTCGTTGCCGGTGGTGTCCGCCGGAGCGGAGGTCGACTTCGCCCAGCGCGCCAGGTGCACACCGCCGGAACGCGGGGTGTACTTGGTGTTCGAGCCCATCGGCACGTGGTGACCGAACCGCTCGACGGCCGAAGCCTGCTTGACCTTCTGGATGACTTCGGGGTTGGTCTCGATCGGGATCCAGCCTGCGCCGGTAAATGCGACAGCCATGACGGCGTCTCCATTCTGTGAAGGGGTTGGGGTGCGCCGTCACCCCTCACGGGCTGCGGCTAGTGCGCCTCACGGCGCGATCAGAAGTGGGGTTAGCCGCCGTACTGCTCGGCGATCAGATCCCAGGGGGCTTTCTCAGTTTCGGCGGGCTGCTTGCCGCCCGGCGTGAGCTTGCCGGGGCGCGGCTTCTCGCCCTCGACCTTGAAGAACTCGGGGTACTCGGCCTTCACGCGTTTGACTTCCGCGTCCAAGCCGGAGATCTCGCCCTTGTCGTTGATGTCCAAACTGGACACGTTGAGCAGTCCAGCCAAGGCCGCCACGCGGTCGGTCTTGGCATCGGCTTCGAGCAGAGCGGACTTCGCCGACGCACGGATCGCGGTGGGCTTGTAGACCGCCGTCGCGGTCTCCAGCGCCTCACGCTTGATCTTGTCCGCGTCGGTCTCGTGCTGCTGCTCCAGCTCCTTGAGCTTCGTCCGGCGCCCCGCGCTCTCCGCGTTCACCGCACTCAGCTTCGCCTGCAGCGCCTCGTACTCCGCCTTCGTCGGGGCCTTCCACTCCACGGGCGGCTCCACAGCGGGCGGCACAGTCGGCGCCGGAACGACAGGGGCAACGGGCGGTGTCGGGTCGTCAGCCATCTCGGCCTCTTTCTGGTTGCTGCCCTCACGGGCTTCTATTTACGGCCGGTGGGTACCGACCGGGTCGTGAACGTGCCCTTGGTGAGAGCCCGCTCAGCCCGCTTCTTGACAGAGGCGGGAACCCGCCACCCCGAAGGTGCGGGAGCGTTCTTCTGCTGCCCGATGCGGGCCAGCAGCTTGTCGGCGGCCTGCACGCGCACCGACTCGGATTCCGAGGGCAGCGCGTAACCGTTGAGGATCGAGCGCTCAGCCTCCCGGCGAAGCGCGGCGGGCAGGTCGAACGCGGCGGAGTCCCGCGCGGCCGCGGCCGCTTTCCGGGCAGCAGCCTCGGCCACCGGGTCGTTGTTGGCCTTGGCGTCGGCGATAGCGCCCGCCCAGTCGTGCGTCACCGACACCGCGCCCTCAGTGTCGTGGCCAAACCACGGTGTGAGGCGGCAGCGGCAGTTCGGGTGCCGTGGTGGCCCGAGCAACGGGCCTGGTGGCTTGTACGCCTTCTTGCCGAAGGTGCGGCGCCAGTCGAACTCGCCGTCCACGTCGATCACCTGACCCGACAGCGCGAGGCACTGCACGCACGCGTCCCGCTCGGCGACCCACACCAGCCGGGCACCGGCGGCCTTCGCCGCGACCCGGATCCCGGCGTTCAGCTCGTCGTTGAACGTCGTCCGCGCGGTCTTCGCCAAGATCGCCGACGCCTGCCGGGCCACCGACGCCCGCCGAAGAACCTCGGCGAGGCTCGCCTCGCGCAGCTGCGCGAGGTCGGCGGCGCCGCTCTCGAGCTTCTCCCGCGCGTGCCGGACCGCCTTCACCACGGCTTCCCGAGTCCGGTCGGCCACAGGACCCGGGTCCGGCACCACCGGGAACCCGGCTTCCCGGGCGCCTTGGTCAGCACCGAGCAGCCGTGCCCGCTGGGCGTGGTGCAGCAGCGCGTCCACCGGGTCGATCCCGATGCCGACGAGGCGGGTCGTCAGCTGCTCGACGAGCGACTGCAGCTGGTCGCCGTCAGCTCGCGTCGAGGGCTTCCCGAACAGGCGTGCCCACAGGCCGAGTAGCCAGCGCCACAGCGCGGTGAACGCGGTGTCCAGCGGCCCGGTCACGTCGGCGACGGCCTTGTTCTCGGCGGTGAGGGCTGCCTCGTCGTGCTGGCGGATCAGGTCACGCGGGTCCGGACGCCTGGTCATCGATGTCTCCGATCACCTTCGTGACCACCTGCTGCACCACCGACTGATCGAGGATCCCGGCAGCGACGGCAGTGGAGAAGCTCGCCACGGCGTTACCGAGCTGGCCGAGCAGCTCGACCCGCTGCGGTAGGCCACCATCGCCCTCAGCCATCCACTGCGCAACGTCAGCAGCCGAGTAGCCGAGCTCGGTCAGCGACTGGTCCACCGGCACCCCAGCAGCCTGTTTGGCCGTGGCTTGGGCGAGCTTGGTGGTGTCGTCGGTGGACTCGATCGGTGCCCAGGCGAGCGTCACTGGGGCGCCTTCTTCGCCGAGCAGGAGCATAACGAAGCCGTAGAACCGGGACCAGGTCGAGGAGAACGAGTTCTTCCGCGCCTCGGCCTTGGTATCCAGCGGCTCGTTCGCCGTCTTCAGCGACTCCCCCGAGGGGATCTGCCCGGTCCGGTCGAACAGGTGCAGCGGCGTCGAGGAAGCCAGCGCGCCCTCTTTCAGGTACGCCGCCGCCGGATCGAGGAACGCCTTCGGGTCCGCCGGAGGGAACTCCCCCACGGATTTGACACCCATCAGGTCCCAGATCGAGCCCGGCTCACTAGACAGCGTCGACGGTGCGTCGCTGCGATTACGGGGCTTCTGAGCCAGCGGCGTCGAGACGAAGTCGTCCGGGTCCAAGTCGGCGGCCTCGGCGGTGTTGCTACCGGCCTCACGCAACGCGTACCGCTGCGGGAGCGCATGATAGTCCACGGAGGACATGTGGCCGATCTTTAGCTTCAAAAGCGTATCCTGCGTACCGTAAAAGCTCTTGTGCTCCGGTGTGCCGTACTCGCCGGGCAGACCGGTGCCGTGGAAATGCGCCATCGGTATCTGGCCGAAGGGGTTGACCTCGACCGCGTCGCGCCCATCCGCCGAGTAGGGGATGAAGTCGGTGATCCGCGTCGCTGGACCGCCATCGGTACGGCTGATGAAGTGCTCGATCCGGTCCCGGTAAAGCAGGTCCACACGGACTCGCTTGCCGAAGGCCCACCGCTGCACACCGAGGCGGGGCACGGTCGGATGCTCGTCGTCGTAGAGGATGCGGGCGGTACGGGCGTCGTGGACGGAGACGCTGACCTTGCCCGACACCGGGTCGCCGTTGTCGTCGAGCACCGGCCACGCCGAGAGGTAGCTGTCGCCTTGCTGCAGCGCGCGGCGCATCACGGCGGGCCGGATCAGGCCCATCTCGTTGTCGGCGTCCACCGAGGCGATCATCGCTGTGCGGACATCGGTGTCGGAGGTGATGGCGGTCAGCTTCAACTTGTTCGCTACCGCGTCGATCACCACATCACCAAGCAGGGCTTGGAAGGTGACCCGCTTGTCGAACAGGAGCCGCCGCATCCGCCGCGACGCGAACACTTCGTGCACCGGGCCTTCGCTGTAGGCCACGGCCTTCTGGTAGCCGGGAGCCGCGGCGGCCATGGCGTCCAGCGCCATGCCGAGGTCACTCGTCATCGTCGCCCCCCTCTCCTGTGCCGCCAGCCTCACGGGCTTGGACGGTGCGCGGCTGCTTGTCGTTCTTCAGGAACACCTCGACGCCGGAGCCGACGGCGTCGACCAGGTCGTCGTGCTCAGCGAGCGGGAATTTCACCATCTGCGCTTCGAGCTGCGGGATGCGTTTGGCGTGGAACACCCGGCCGCGTTGGTACTTGGTGAGCAGTGACCCGGCGCGGACTTCCTTCGGCAGCGACTGGTGCACCGTGGACACCTTGACCGGCAACCCATGCAGGATCGCCTTCCACGCGTCACCGCCCTGGTTCGTCTCCACCAGCACCCCAGCGATCTCTGGAAAAGCGTCGAGGATCCGCAGTACACGAGCCCGCAACTGCTCCCCTGGCGGAACCTTGATCTGCCAGGCGTCGAGCACCACGCAAGCACGGACTGTGCTGCTGTACCCGATGACAGCGAGAGCGGTGAAGTCGGACTTCGCTTTGGTCGTCACAGCCGGGTCAATCGACAGCAAGTGGTGGGTCAGAGGCAGGTCGTTGCGGACCTGGAAGTCCTCACCCCGCCAGAACGCCGAGTCAGCGGCCATGGGGTTGTTGCGCATCTGCGACTGGAACGTCCGGGTGTGCCGTACGGAGTTGAGGTACTCCATGGACCACTTCTCAGGCCACAGGCTGCGCTCAACACCGTCGTCGTCGGTCAGGATCGCGTCGAAGTAGCGGGGCGTGAAGTTCTCATCATCGACCCAGTCGGGGTACTCCTCGCCGCGTTGCTTCGCAGCGATGTCGTCGATGATCGCGCCCGGGATAGCGACCGTCCCGGCCATCGTGACGGACGCGAAGACGTTCAGTGGCAGGATCCCCGACAGCAGCGTTGCCAATCGGTTGGTCTTGTCGCGGTCGGAGTAGTTGCCTTCGGTGCCTTCGATGTCGTCGAGGACGATGTGGTCGGGGCGGCGGTTGCCGATCTTCATGCCGAGGTTCGCAGAGTCGATACCGCGACCAGCAAATACGAATCCGGACTTGGCGATGTACATCGACTGCGAGTCCGACACCGTTGTGCCGGCAGGTCGGCGGGCTGGGGTGCAGAGGTCGGGGAAGTCCTGCCTCAGCAGCTCGTTGCTTTCAGTCTCTCGCTTGAAACTGCCCAGGTGATCCGTTGCTTGTGTGGCCGAGTTCGCGAACGCGGCGACGAATCTCCGGTGACCATGCGCAGCCAGCCACATTGGGATGACCAGGAACAGCCATGTCGACTTGCCGACGCCACGCGGGCCGATGAACGCGTCCCGTTGCTTGGCCGGTGCCCCACCGATCGGTTCCATGTAGCGCTTCGCCAGGTCAGCGAGCTCCACATGAAACTCGGAGAACGTCAGCTCATCGGCCGTCTCAGGCCCACGCAAGTGATGCTTGAGGTAGATCAGTCCAAAGAGGATCGGGTCGCCTTCGGTCAGGACTCGTCGGCACTCCCGGTTGTCGAAGAACTCGGGGTCGAACTTGGCTAGGTAAGCAGTGAGATCAAACATCGCTCACCACCTGTAACGGGCCAGCTCGTCGGAGTCGTCGTTGCAGGTAGCTGGGCGTCAGCAGATCTCAAGGACTGACACCCTCCGCGTCCTGCCCGTCGGCCGGGCCGTGACCGAGGGCCCTACCCGCCTTCGGCAGGCAGCCGCTCAGCCCCAGGTCTCGGCGAACAACCGCACGTTGGGGTTGTCGTTGCTCAGGTCGTGGTGGGTCTCGGGGTGCCAGAACTGCGACAGCGGGTTACCGGAGTAGGACTGCGGAGTCGAGCGTGGTGTGTCGCGTTGCAGCCGGTACCAGAGATCCACATCCTCGTAGGCCCACCCCTCGTACCGTTCGTCGAACCCGCCGACCTTGTCGAAGGTGGCGCGGGTGAACGCGATCGGGCCGACACATGGTGAGGCGAACAGTGCGACCGGCGGCCAGCTCACCTCCGCCAGTTCACCCGCCACGAAGTGCGCAGTGTTGTGCTCGTCGAGTGCCCGGCCACGGTCGTACAGCAACGTCCACGGTTCAGTGTCGAGCTGGACAGCGGCCCACGCCACGGTGTCTTCGTCGGGCGGCATGTCCGCTCCGAGCAACACGAACCGGTCGTACTCCGGCGGGGCGAGGCGGACCGCACGGTTGATCGCACGCGACACGGAGAACTTGCCGCGCTCAGCGAACAGCGGATCGCCCGCCACGATCAGGTCCACGCTCGTCTGTTCCCACTGCGGGCGCAGCTTCTCCCACACCCGCTCGCGTGGCCCGTGGTCAGTGCCCCACGGCACGATGACAGCGATGCCCATCAGTACGGCCACCCCACATCCACGCTCGTGGTCGGCAACCCGACGTAGCGGCCGGGCTCGATCTGGGTTGCGGTGTCGCCGCTGCCCAACAGGCGACGCAAGCAGCGCGGCCCATCTTCCCAATCCTCTTCGCCCATCCACTCCAGCAGACGGACGACCTCCGTCACGGAGAACGTGTGCGACCGGCAGGGCTTGCGCGGCCAGGTTCCGCCACAGGCGCGGTCGTAGCAGCGGGCTTCGATCATGAGTACGCCTCCAACCAGCGGTGCGCGTTGCCTTCGATGGTTCGGGTGGCTGCCCACTCGCGGGCCTGCTTGCCGAGCTGGGCACGGCACTCGGGGTCGTCGATCAGCTCCCGCAGCGCATCCGTCCACCCCGAGGGGAGCACAGCCCTAGCGGCAGGCACGTCGACTCGGTACGGGCCAGTGTCAGACAGCACCGCAGGGATGCCGAGCGCGGCGTACTCCAGCAGCTTCACGTCGCTCTTGGCGTCGTTGAAGACGGACGGCCGGAGCGGGGCCAGGCCGATGTCGAAGTCAATCGCGCGGTATAGGTCGGCTACAGACTCGAACCAGCCGGTGTGCCGGACCGTCGAGCGCGGCGTCCGGACACGGTCTGTCCAGTCGGGCCCACCGATCATGTGCAGCTCGACCCGGTCTCGATAGTCGGGGTGCTGGAGCAGGCGCCGGACAGGTGCGTTGAGCTCGCCCCAGTCCCGGGCGTGGCTCGGCGAGCCCGCCCACCCCAGGGTCACCCGCTCGTTCGTGACCGGGCGCTCATGGCCGAGCAGCCACGCGGGCACCTGGTTGGGCAGCACGCGGACGTTGCGGTTGATCTCGGCTAGCCGCTCAGCGAGCACGTCCGTGGTCGTGGTGACCACGTCGGCCATCTCGACGTTGCGCCGCAAGTTGGCCAGCAGCTCGGGAGTGAAGAACTCGGCGGCCCGCCTGTTCGACGGGTCCACCTGCCACAGGTCGTCGTCGAGCTCCAGCACGGTCAGCACGCCGCCGCGCTGGGCGTGGCGCTGGAAGTTCGCCGACGGGCCCGGCATACACACACGCTGCCCGACAAGCACGTCTACGTCCGGCGGCAGGTTGGCCGGCAAGCTCTCGCTCAGCTGGACCTGATGACCGCGGCGGGCCAGCTCGGCCAGCGGCAGCTTCAGCCGATACCAGCCGCAACCTGACCGGTCCGCGAGCACCCCGAAGATCTTCACGCGGGCCCCCTTTTGGCGAGATCTCGCATCCACTGTCCCGTTTGCATCCGCAACTGATGCAAACGCATCAGTTGCGGATGCAAACGCTATCCGCCCGAACGTGATCGGCCTAGACGGTAGGACCCGAAAACGCAAAAGGTCACCCAAGCCACCTGAAGCAACAGGCTCAGCAGCCACAAACGAAGACAGCCCTACCTGGAGTGTCAACTGGCTCTCTACGAGGCCTAACGGTCTTCGCTTCGTGCTGACTGCTCGGCGACCAGCGCCCTGGCTTTGGCCACTAGGCCCACCAGCTCAGCAGGTCGCTGCTCTACCGTCGCGGTGATCTCCTGCTGCACGGGGGCATCCGCACCGATAAAGCGGGACTTCCGCTCGATCAGCTTGACCAGAACTTCCGCGTTCCGCGCCACAGCACGGTCCTGCGACAGCTGTTCCATGACCTTCATGATCGCCAAGTCGAGCTGGTCTAGCGCGTGCTTCCGGTACCTGTCGGCAAGCGGCAGCACACGGGAGTCGGCTTCCTCGTCGATCAAATACGCGATCTTCGTGTGCGAACAACCCATCTCCCCCGCGATCCGACGGTTCGACCAGCCCAGCAACTTCAGCTCGTAAGCCCGGATCCGCTCCTCAGCACGCTGTGCATCGTTGACCGTGAGATGGGCATTGCCGCCTGTCGCCATGGCAACCTCCCAACGGAAAACTCCCCAGGCGCTCTGACACTGTCGGGGGGGCTGCTGATGCGGTCCGACGAAGATCGGTCTAGGCACTTGGGATGAGCGAACTTGAAGCAGCCTCGACGACGCTGGCCGCCGCCCTCGTGGAGGTAGTCAGGGCGGCGGTTGCAGAAGTAATCCAGGCGTTGCCGCCTGAGGCATCTCCGACCGTAGTCGCCCAGCCTCAACCTGCGACGAAGAAGGAGCCTGTGCCTCGAGATGGCCCATGGCTGCCGGTGTTGGACGCGAGTGCGTATGCCCGACGAAACCCGGAGACCCTCCGGCGGGCGCTGAGGGAGTACCAGCGCTCTCACGGAGCGAGCGGGCTGAAGGGCCTCCAGCCGAAGCCGAACGCCTCTTTCCGGGTTCATGTCGACGACCTGGACCGCTGGATGGCCGGGCTGGCCCCGTCGCGAGGGGTCCGTCATTATCGCGGTTGATCCGGGAGCGCAGGTCCGATCGCGAAGGTAGGGGCGCGGGGACCTGCGCTCAACCGGGGTAGTTGCCCGATCGCCTCACACGGCTGTGACGATTAGTTGCGTGTCCGTGGGGGTCGGGAGCTTTTGGAGACAGCTCTGCCTCGACTTGTCACACTACGCGACTGGCTTCAATCTGTCTAGTCTGTCTAAACAGTTTAGGATGTCAAGCAGGCGGTAGCGGCCGTGCTTGTCGGCGGCGACGAGACCACGGCATTTCCACTGCCGCACGCGGCCCGCGGAGACAGGGGATCCCCAACCGCGGGTTTCATGGGCGATCTCGCCCGGAGTGAGCCACGTTCCGACGGCGTACGCGTATGCCGCCCCAACTGCGTCAGCGACGTGTACCCACTGGCCGCAGTTGCGACACTGAGCACTGACCCGATCGAACTCCGCAGCGACCTGATTCCGGCATCCGGGACACTCTCCCAGCGGGAGACGTGCGGGTCGATCGATCATCATCAGAGCCTGTTCTTGCAAGTCGGGATCCCGAGGATTAGCCCTCAGTTGATCGCGAAGTTCCATCGCGCCGAGATTGATAGGCGGCGTGCTGCCGAACCCACCGAACGAGGAACCACGGTATCGCGATGTGACGGATTGTTTGCGGACTACATAGCCCATGAGGATGATGACTTCGCCCACTGCCGACCCCTTCGGTAACGCGCTACCCCGTGATGTGTTGATCATACAGGAATGGCCCGACAATCCACGGGGGATCACCGAGCCAGTCTGTTTACTTTCTTGCAATGGGAACGGTTGGTACTGATTGGCAGTGAATAGAGCTAGTTGTTGCCGAATAGTTCCCGTTCAGCTGCGAGATACTCGGGTGACCGTGACTCCGGAACACCCAGGTTCGCGACAGCCACATCGAGTCCGTCAAGCCGACGGAACGGATTCGGCCCCCCAACCAACTGATCTCCCGGCCGGAAGGTGCCCACCTGGACAATCGTTGGGGTGGGCACTGCTCGGCGAAGCGGGGGCGACGGTCGCCGCGGGACGGCAGCGACTCGCTCCTCCGCCGCTCGCTGCTCGTACGGCGCAGCATCTGACGACCCAGGCATGATCTCTCGCACTGGTGATCAACCCTCCCTTTGTCAGGCAGCGAACGGGTCTTCGGGGTACGAGCCACGAGCAGGCATCGGTGCACGCGCCGTAGATGCCGACTTGCTTCCGAACGTCAGTGTGCGGCGCATCCAGTTGCGCCACGAAGCGATCCAGTCGACGTGAGTGGAACCTTTGCCGCGATGCCAGTCGAGGAACTGACTTGTCTCAGCCTCCAGGTCAACCACGATGCCGTTTGCTGCCGCCCACGCGCGCATCTCAGGGGCTATCGGCAGGTTGTCGGGGGCTCGGGTTGCCCGCGTAGCCTTAGCGGTCTTCGCGGCTTTCAGCTTCGCCGAAGCCTGTTGCTTCGGTGGAGTGGCCGCCAGTCCAGGTGCTTCAAAAAGGGCATCGGAAGGCGGAGAAGTTGCTGGGCCCGCGCCAGCGGGCCAATCTTTACTGGACTCTTCGTTGGATTCTTCAAACTGGATACTTACTGCACCGACAGTCTCGTCGGTGACCTCCCCGACGAGACTGTCGGTGACACCCCGACGAGATGGTCGGTCAGGGCCTAACCGACCATCCTGACGGTCAGGCCAGACGGGCAAGTCCGCGAGCCGGTAGTCACAACCTCGGACCCACCCGCGCTCGTTATGCCGCCGAACTGAAGTCAGCAACCCAAGGTCTCGCAATTTGCTGATGGCGCGCTCAGCTGTCCGGACCGTGACGTAAGCGCGCTCGGCGAGCGTCTCGACGTGCGGGTAGATCCCCTGAGACTTGCCTGAGCCCAGGCTGGCATCACTGAAACTTCGAAGCGCCAGATAGGTTGCCAGTTCTCCCCCAGAGAGCCCGTGCGCAAGCACCCAGAGTGGAACCCATGCCTTCGGCCCGATTTCGCTACCTACAGATGGCGTGTCTACCATGCTACAATCCATTTCGTTGAGATTCCATGAAAAACAGAGCAAGGGGTCCGGGGATACAGCCCCGGACCCCTTGACGTTCAAGGCTAGGTAATGGACCGGAATTTACGTCGTGAGTCGCCGTCCATCTTAACTGTGACAGCATCCTCACGGAGGCGGTCAGTGAGTCGCTCCCCCATCGCGTCTTGAAGCGCCTTTCCCGCAAGGTTGCTGATCAGAATGGTGGGTCGCTCGTCCATGAATCGCGCGTCCAGCAGGCGGTACAGGTCGCTTGCGCTTCGCTTGTGCTCTCCGCCCGCCAGCAAGTCGTCCAGAATCAGAAGCCGAGAATCTCGCGCCTGAACAAAAAGCTTTTCCTTCTCATCGAACGACGCATTCATCTGCTGGTCTAGGTAATCGACAGCTCGAAGGTACGTGTGAGCAGCACTTACACCCTCGTTAGCAAGGACAGCGGGAACACCCAGGGCGTTATATGTCTTCCCGGTGCCAGGACCGCCATAAATGAACAACGCGTTGTAGGCGGGCCGACTTGGCCCCGACCAACCAGTATCGACAGGCTGGTTGGCGACCGCAGCGATATAGCCGTCAACCCATTTCAGGACTTCCGGATGATCGGCCACAGCGTGCCGATACTTCCGCGGGCGTCGATCCAGGAACTCCTGGTTCGCGCCGCGTCGTCGCCGCTTGTCATCTTCGATGAGCCGGTCTTGCATCTCCTGATCAGCTCGAAGCCGGTCAGCTTCCACAAGTACCGCCACTTCAACGTCAGTAAGAGGCGCTGCTTCGGGATGCACTGAACGGTAGTAGGCGATATCTCCTGCACTGGTTTGCATCACTTCGCGACCTCCACGATCCGCCTGATCCCAGCCGCAACCGCAGCGAAGACCTGCCGGCGTCCGACGTTGAGCCCAAGACGGTACGCCCCGGCCCCGACAATGAGCACCACCAACACGAGGCCTCCGCTCACACAGATTTCGTTAGTCAAAAGGTCCTCCAAGGTTTCTCAGGCCGCGGCCTGGTCGGATTGGCCAGCGACCCACGCATGCCCGGAAGCGGTGGCCAGCCACAACGCCCAGCCGGAGCCCTCGTGCTGCCGCGTGTGGCCTGAGTCGCGAACGTGACCCATCTCCACGAGCTCACCCCGACGAGGGCGTACCGAGTTGGCGCGGATCCCCAACCGGGCTTCGATCTCGAAGTCCGCCACTCCGTCGTGCGCGGCGACGAACGTCAGGATCCTGGCTCGCTGCGAACCCGCTGTGAGCGTGACCGAGCGGGCCGCCTTGATCGAGGTGGCAGCGGCGTCGACCCGAAGCTTGCCTTCGCGCGGCTCGGTGACTTGAGCATCACGTGCGGCGCGGGTGCGCTCCCGCTGAACAAGGAACTCCTCGACCTCACCCGCCATGGCGGCCACGGCCTCCAGCGCCGCCATGCGGCCAGCACGCGCCTGAGCCGCAATGTCCAACGCCCGGGTCAACGACCCCGCAGGCTTCGTCTGCCGAGGCTCATCAAAAAGATCAAAAAGAGTCACGAGTCATCCTCTGGGGAACTGGAGAAGCGGATAGGACGCCAAGCCAAGCCAACAAACAAGCCGACGCTGAACGAGCCTCCGAGCCATGCCAATGCAGCAATCAGGCTCATGCGACCCTCCGCGATCGCAAGTTCGCGGTAAGCACTTCAACTGACGCTTCGAGACGGTCGAGATCAGCGACGACCTGCGCCATCGCTTGGCGCTGCTCAGGACTGAAGCGCGGCGTAACGACGACACGTTCAGCGGACCGGTCGATGCATTTAGTCAGCTCCTCGAAACGCCGTACAAGCGAGCCCCATGACCTTCGGAACGCGAGGTCCGCCAGCGGGTCGTCGATGGCGTCTGGAACTACCGCTGGCATTGGAGCGGGGGCCGGTTTCGGTGGTTCAGCCTTCCGAGCCTTGGCGGCGGCGGCTTCCGCCGATGACGGGGCGGTTCCAAGGTCGCGCCGCACAGTCTCGCGAGCAAGCCCGGTCACGGCCGCCACGTCGTGGCCAGACATACCCGTTGCCGCCAAGTCCCGCACCACAGCCCTGCGGCTCGCCTTCGGCAGCTTCGGCGGCACAACACTCCCGAGCTCCTGCGCAACGAACCTAGCGAAACTGCGGTATCCCAAAATCACGTGAACCCGCTGCCGATGGAGGTCGGCGAGGCCTTCGAAGAACCGGTCGCGGTGCGCGACAACGTCGCGCACCAGCGACCGACATTCCTCCACCGTGAGATCGGCGGTCACTGAGTCAGCCCCACTGCTAGCAGCAAGGTCACGGCCAACGTCTCAGCTTCAGAGCGAGTCAGCTCCAACTCGTTGCCGGGGCCGCCGTCGTCGACCAGCAGCACCACCGACGGAACAGAAACACCCTCGTTCTGCCCGACACCGACCGTGAGCCACGACTCGCGCGTCGACAGGCTCAGCTCAACATCATCACCCACGAGCGCCCCGTGACGGTGCAATGCACCAGAGACATCGTGGCCACCGATGCACCACCCCGGGCAGTCCGTCACCCACGTCGCCATCCGCGTGTCGGCGCTCATCAGACACCGCCCGCGATGTCAGCGACGAACGCAAACGCCGCGTCGAGTGCCTCAACGAAAGCGACTTGCTCGTGCGGTTCCGGGAACCCCGAGAGCCGCAACCGCCCCGCCTCGAACTGGGACTCGCCGTCCAGGGCAACGACCTCGGCACGCGTCCATTCCAACATTCCCTCAGCGCCTCCCGACCAGAAAGCTCGGTTATGGGCACGAAGAACACCAGTCTCGGTTTCGAGCCGGTCGTAGTAGGTGATGCAGGACCCGCCGCATGGCGGCACGGTGCAGGGCGAGTTCTCGACCCGTTTGACCAACGCGACGATCAGCGGATGATCTTCGTGAAGCTCTGTTAGAATCGTGTCGGACATGAGGTCTCCAAGGTTTCGTGTCCATAGACCGTCGGGTAGCCGCCCGGCGGTCTTCTTTTTTACAGTCATGCGGCGGCCTGCCAGACTTCAGGCGGCGTGATGTCAACGACCCGTGCAACTTCAGCAAGCGCCGTGACTGGCGGGAGCAGGCGTCGGACGAGCTGCCTAACCTCAGGTGTGAGCGGCCCCGCCGCAGCGAGCACCTCAGCGATCGCCGCTGCACGAGCGGTCGTCACGACGGTTCCGAGGCGTCGCCCTCACTGAGGAAGCGAGAAACCTCGTCGTCGGTAACGAGAAGGAACTTCCCGGCGCGCACAGCCCGAAGCTTCCCCGTCTTGATCAACCCTCTGACGTTCTTAACGCCGAGGTCTCCGAGAATCGCACTCACGGCGGGCAGTCGATGCGCCCGCACAGTGGTCTCCGGCACTGGGTTCTCCCTTCACTCGTTTGAGCCTAATATTGCCACTTCTGGCCCTACCTGTTGGGGTCAGGTCTTACTGAGTGAAGAGTAGCACCAAATGGCCGTATCGAGCTACACAAACCATCGCAAGATGCCATCTGAGCTGCAACAAAGCCCACCCGCACGGGTGAAATACTATGCTCTGACCTGCGCAACCAGGTTAACAAAATTATCTGCACCTGACCCCAAATGGAGCACGCATAGACACAGATAGCTACCGCCCTGACACCACTTGTAGTCAGGTGCAGTGGTGCCAACGTCTGCGGTCTGGCAAGCTGCGCCCCGTGGAGCAGGCCAACAACGACCAACTGACCGCCGTCGGGCAACTCATCCGGGCAGCCCGCGAACGTCGCAGGGTCGCCCTGAAAGCAGCAGCCACGGCCGCAGGGATATCTACCGTCACCTGGCGACGAGTCGAACGCGGACAGTCGACCTACGGCCCCACACACGAAGCGCTGGAGAACTGGTTCGGCCTGCCTAGCGGTGCACTCTCGAAAGCCACGGACGGCGCAACGACGGTCGACGACTTCGCACTCGAGTTGGAAGAAGCTGTCCTACGATCACTTGAGGGAGTCGGCCCAGACCTGGCACGACTCGACCTCGCCGAGACAGCTGACCTCGTGGTTGAGGTAGTGCGACGCATCAGAGCAGGTGACTTCGGCTCAGAGGGGGCAGCAGCGGTCAAAGCACTACTGCCCGTCCTGGCGAAGCTGACGGACTAGTGCACGAACTTCACTCGATCTTCTACCGGCACCTGAACTCCTTGCCCAGGCGCAGGAACGATCGTAAGCGTGCCAAGAATCTCAGGTGTGCACATCGCTCGGAGCACCTCTCGCCGCGCCTCAATGACTAGCAGCATCCATCGCCTCCGCACGTCTTTGCCTGGAGGCAGCAGGTTGCGCAGCACGGCGGGGGTCTCCAGTTCCCGCTCCCTGCCTTCCAGCGCAGCCTTACGCCTTCTCAGCTCAGGCTCGACGGAGCCCGCGAAAACGACGCTGACCCCACCGCGACCGGGACCCAACTTCGCGAGCGCCTCCAGATCCAGCAGCTCGCCGTCGACCTCGGCGAGCTCCTTCCGCACGGCCTTCAGCTCGTCGCCGACCTCCTCGCCATCCTGAGCCAGCGCGCCATACTCCTTCGGGTCAGCGAGGTGGCCGAGCACCACGTCCTCGACATAGTCGTCCACGCCGACCGCGGACATGCGGACGCAGCCGTGGCTCTTACAGGCGAGCTCGTCTCGCCCCTTCCTGTGACGGAACACGATCGGTCCGTCACAGCGACCACATCGCGCGGTCATCGTGACCAGATGTCGAGCGCGGCCGTTAACTGCCGTCCGACGGTCGGGGGCCCCGATCCGGCGCTGTACCCGGTAGAACACCTCCGGCTCCACTAGTTGGTCCCACTCAGCATCGATCACCTGAGCATCCGCCGAGCGGACCGACCCGCTGGTACGGCCCGGATCGAACACCCGCTTGCCAACGTAGGCCAGATTCGTAGCCATCGAGCGCAGGTGCTCCGCGCTGAACGGCGTCCCCCGTCCGTTCACGACACCCCGTTGCCGCCAGTCAACTGCGATGCGCTTCAGCTTGTGACCCTTGTCGAGACGGTCGAAGAACTCCTGTACGAGCGGACCGTTCTCGACGTGCGCAACCTGGCCGGCGAGCCTACCGGTCTTCGAGTCGTAGTCGCGGGCGAATCCGAACGGGGTCCGGCCGTGCGGGCGTCCCGCTGCAGCGGCAGCGGCCGTGTCCCGTTTGGCCCGCGTGTGGGACTTGGCGCTCTCGAACTCGGAATCGACAGCGTCTTCAAGGAGCGAGCGCCGGTCGCGCGGGTTCGCCGGATCGTAGACGCGTGCGTGGGTGGTGACCAACACCTTGACCCTGCGGTCCTCGAGCAGATCGACCAGTGTTGCCCATTCGCCGACTCGGCGACTCCCACGGCTCGACTCCCAGAGCACCAGATGGTCAGCGCCGAACCGATCAGTCTCCAGGTCGGTCATGAGCCTGTCGAAATCCTCGCGCACCTTTCGGGCGTAGCGGCTTGCCGAACGGTCGTTGTCCTCGTACGGCACGCCGAGAGTGACGCCGAACGCCTTCGCGGCCTGCACATTTTCGCCGTGCTGCTGCTCGTTGGAACGTCGTTGCCCAGACCTGTCGCGGCTGACGCGGAGGTACTCGCGGCCTGTGAGCTGGGAGGTTTCCATTTATCCATGTTAACCTACTGGCAAGGTCTCGGGTCAGCAAGTCCGGCGGGTTCGGCGGCCGCGGGCAGGAGTTCCTCGGCCTGTTCCCGGTCGACCACGCCGCGCTGGAGCGCGTCAAGTGGGAGCCGCAGCTCGAAGCCTGGCTGCACGAGGTCGCGAAGCCCCGGGGCATCTTCGATTGAGCTTTTCCAGGAGGTCGTCATGACCGGACCGGCCGCGTCCCCCGGGTTCCCGGTATGACCTGGGAGTCCGCGATCACCGCGCTCGGCGGCGACCACCTCGTCGCCACCGGCGCCTGGGCCGACCTCGAATGGCGCTACGGCGAGCCCCACCGGCGCCACCACAACCTCACCCACGCCGAGAGCGTCGACCACGAGTCGGCCGAGCTCGGCGTGGCGCTGGGCCTGAACCCGGTCGACCGGGCACTGGTGTCCGTCGCGGCCTGGACACACGACGTGGTCTACGACGCCAGCCCGGGGGAAGACGAGCGGGCCAGCGCCGAGTGGACGCGGCGCTGGCTCATCCGCGCCGGGGTGTCCACGGAGCGCACGGCGAGGGCGGAGTCGCTGTGCTGGCCACCCTCGGGCACGACGCCCCGGCCGACGACCTGCTCGCGACCGCGCTGCTCGACGCGGATCTGGCGATCCTCGGCGCGTCACCGGAGGACTACGAGCAGTACGCGGCCGCCGTGCGCGAGGAGTACTCGGGCGTTGCCGCCACGGCTTGGGCCACCGGCCGCGCGGCCGTGCTGGCACGCCTACTGGCGAGGGATCCGCTCTACCGCAGCGCTCCCGCGCGGGACCGCTGGGGAGCCGCGGCCCGGCGAAACCTCGCCGGGGAGCTGACCCGCTGGCTGCCCCCGGCGGGCGATCAATGATGATGTCCTGTCGTGACTCCGCACTCCCAGTTGTTCCTCCACGAAGAGGTGGCCGCAGCCCTCGCCGACGGTGAACCCGTCGTCGCGCTGGAAAGCACGATCCTCTCGCACGGTCTCCCGCCCGGCCGCAACCTCGACGTCGCCCGGCGGCTCGAGCAGGTGGTCCGCGACGGCGGCGCGGTCCCCGCGACCATCGCCGTGCTCGACGGACGGCCCGTGCTCGGCCTGTCCGCCGCCGAGCTGGAACGGGTCTGCGCGCCGGACGCGAACCTCGGCAAGCTGTCGCTGCGCGATCTCGGCCCGGCCGTCGGTCTCGGCCGCTCGGGTGCGACGACGGTCGCGAGCACCGCGTCGCTCGCCGCGGCCGCGGGCATCGGTGTGTTCGCCACCGGCGGGCTCGGCGGCGTGCACCTCAACGCCTCGCAGACCTGGGACGTCTCGGCGGACCTCGGCGTGCTGGCGAAGGTGCCGACGCTGGTCGTGTGCTCCGGGGTGAAGTCGGTGCTCGACATCGCCGCGACGCTGGAGGTGCTCGAGACGAACTCGGTGCCCGTGCTCGGCTACCGGACCAGCGAGTTCCCCGCGTTCTACCTCCGCTCGTCGGGACACGAGCTGCCGTGGCGGGTCGAGCACGCCAAAGAGGCCGCGGCCGTGGTCGCCGCGCATCGGGCGTACGCCGGTTCCGGGGTGCTGCTGGCGAACCCGATCCCCGAAGAGTCCGAAATGGACAAAGAGCTGCACGACCGGCTGCTGGCCGAGGGGCTCGAGCTCCTGCGCGAGCGGGGCGTCCACGGCGCCGAGGTGACCCCGGTGCTGCTGGAGCATTTCCACACCGCAAGCGGCGGAGTGAGCCTGGACGCGAACGAGGCTCTGGTGCTGTCGAACGCGAAGCTCGCGACCGCGGTGGCGGTGGAGCTCGCATGAGCGGGATCGTGGTGGTCGGCGACGCCGGTCTGGACGTGGTGGCCCGGCACGAGGGGCCGATCGTGTACGGCGGCGACTCCCGGTCCAACGTCCGGTTCACCGGCGGCGGCGCGGGCGCCAACACCGCGCTGTGGCTGCGGGCGCAGGGCGCCGAGACGACGTTGATCACCCGGGTCGGCGACGACGCGGGCGGGCGGCTGATCCGCGCGGAGCTGGAAGCGGCCGGGGTGCGCTGCGCGTTCGCGATCGACCCCGAGGCGCCCACCTGCTGTGTCGTGGTGCTGGTGGACGGCGACGGGCAGCGCAGCATGCTGCCCGACCGCGGCGCGATCGGGCGGTTCAGCCCCGGCGACGTCGACCCGGCGGTGCTCGCCGACGCTGGGCACCTGCACCTGTCCGGTTACGTGCTGCTGGACGCGTCCTCGCGCCCGGCGGGGCTGGCCGCGCTGGCGGCGGCGAAGCTGGCCGGGCTGACGACGTCGGTCGACCCGCAGTCGGCCGCGCTGCTCATCGACCCGGCCGCGTTCCTCGACGACGTCCGCGGGATCGACCTGCTGCTGCCCAACACCGAGGAGCTCATCGCGCTGACCGGGTCGCCCGATCCGATGTCGGCCAAGGAACTGCTCGGGACGGTCGGCGCGGTGGCCGTCACCGCGGGGACGCACGGCGCCAGCTGGATCGACGCCGACGGGATCACCACGGTGCCCGCGCCGGAGGCCGACTGCGTCGACTCGACCGGCGCGGGTGACGCCTTCGACGCCGGGGTGCTCTCCGCCTGGACGGCCGGAGGGTCCACTGTGGACGTTCTGCGGGCCGGGGTGCGGCTGGGCACCCTCGCCGTCGGCAAGGTCGGGCCCCAGCCTTAAGCCGGTTTCTCCCGCGACTCGTCGACGAATCGTGGTCTCGTCCGCGCGAGACACCACGACCCGTCGACGAGTCGCGCAGGGGTCAGCTGCCTTCGATCACCGGGTGGCTGCCGTTTTCGAGCTTGGTCGGCTCCGCCTGGTAGCGGTTGACCTCCTCGGCCTTGCGCGGCGGCCGGTCGTTCGCGACCAGCACCGCGATCCAGGGTAACGGGATCGAGATCGCCAGGATGCCCAGCGCGAGCCAGGGCGTCGAGTGCAGGACACCGGCCAGGATCAGGCACGGGATCCGGCAGGACATCATCAGGAAGTACTTCTTCTTGCGAGCGGCGAGCTGCTGTTCGTAGGACACAGCGGCTTCGGTGATCAGCACCGGGGCTGTTTCCCGCGGATCCTGACCGTGGGCGGGCGCGTTCACGGCACCACCTCCGTCCCCCATGCTCCCACTGGTCAGCTCGCTTCGTCAGCTGGGTGGGCAAGCTCATGGAGTGCCGCGACGACCAGGGTCTCGACCCCGGTGCTGAGCGTCGGGTGCAGCACCGGCGCGAAGAGCGGCGAATGGTTCGACGGGACGTCGGTCTCGAACCGGCCGCCGGCGATCGCGGTGAGCACGGTGTCCGCGTCCAGGCCGCCGACCAGCCAGAACACCGAGGGCACTCCGGCCGCGCGGCCGAACTCGCTGAAGTCCTCACTGCCGGTGACCAACGGGGCCTCCATCGTGCGCCCGGCGCCGAAGTGCCCGGCGAACGCGGCGGTCAGCGCGGCGGTCGTGGCCTCGTCGTTGGCGGTCACCGGGAAGGTGTCGATGCGTTCGATCGTGGGCGGCTTCGGCGCGCCCGCGGTGGCGGCCTCGCCGTGCACGATCCGTCCCACCGCGGCGACCACCTTCTCGCGGACCTGCTGGTCGAACGAGCGGATGTTGATCTCGAGGGTGGCGTGGTCGGCGATGACGTTGTGCGTGGTGCCCACGTGCAGGGAGCCGACGGTCACCACCGCGGACTCGGTGGCCGGGATCTCCCGCGAGACGATGGTCTGCAGTTTCAGCACCACCGAGGCGGCCAGCACCGCGGGGTCCACGGTCGTCTCGGGCCGCGAACCGTGCCCGCCGCGGCCGTAGAGGGTGACGCGCAGCGCGTCGGTGGCGGCCATGATCACGCCGGGGCGGGTCAGCACCCAGCCCGCCGGACCGGGCACGAGGTGCTGGCCGAGCACCACGTCTGGCTTCCCGCCAGGGCCGAACACGTCGTCGCGGATCATCCCGGCGGCGCCGTCCCCGACCTCCTCCCCCGGCTGGAAGACGGCCAGCAGCGTCCCGGACCAGCTCGCCCGGCCGTCGGCGAGCAACGCCGCCGCGCCGGAGAGCCAGGTGGCGTGCATGTCGTGGCCGCAGGCGTGCATCACCGGCACCTCGCGCCCGGCGGTGTCGAGGCCGGTGTCCGTGCTGGCGTAGGGCAGCCCGGTCTTCTCCTCGACCGGCAGGGCGTCGATGTCGGCCCGCAGCATCACCGTCGGGCCCGGCCCGTTGCGCAGCACGCCGAGCACCCCGGTCCGGCCGATCCCCGGGTACACCTCGTAACCGCTCGCCACCAGCCGCCTGGCCAGTTCGGCGGCGGTGCGGGTCTCGGCGAAGGCCAGTTCGGGATGGCGGTGCAGGTCGGCGTACAGCGCTTCGAGGTCCGGCAGGCGGGCCTCGAGCGGGGCGAGCACGGTTTCGGCGGTCACCACCCGATTCGACCACATCGGGGATCAGCCGCGCCCGGCGCGCGTGGGAGCATTACCCACCGTGAGCACTGAGCGACGACTCGACCTCTCCCCCGCCTTCTGCGCCCGGCTGCGCGAAACCCTCCTGCGCGCCGGCTACGACGCCGACGGGGTGCTCGGCGCGCTGGGTGGCGCCGCGCACTCCGCGCTCGGTCGCGGCGAGCCCGAACTGGCCTCCCGCGCGAGCCGGGACGCCGGGGACCTCGGCACGCTGATCCGGCTGTTCCTGCTCGGCGAGACCGAGCCCGCCAAGTCCGTCACCAGCGCTTTCGCCCCGCTGGGCCTGGACGAGACGGTGACGGCCGGGCTGCTTCGCGCCGACGGCGACGGCTACCGGGCCGCGCTGGACGTCCGCCCGCACGGGGACGAGGACGACTCCTGGTGGGTCATCTCGGACCTCGACGCCGACCTGCTGGGCCACACCGTGCCCGAGGACCACGTGCTCGGCGTCGGGCACGCCTCGCTCAATCTCATCCGGGCGACCAGCCGCCGCCCGGTCGGCACCCTGCTCGACGTGGGCACCGGCAACGGGGTACAGGCACTGCACGCGACGAAACACGCCCGGCGCATCACCGCGACCGACGTCTCGGCGCGGGCGCTGGCGCTCGCCGCGGCCACCTTCCGGCTCAACGAGCTCGACGTGGAGCTCGTGCGCGGCGAGTGGTTCGCGCCGGTGGCGCGGCGCAAGTTCGACCAGATCGTCTGCAATCCGCCGTTCGTGGTCGGGCCGCCCCGGGTCGACTACACCTACCGTGATTCCGGGCTCGCCGGGGACGACGCGAGCGCGCTGGTCGTCCGCCAGCTGCCCGGTTTCCTGAACGAGGGTGGCGTGGGGCAGCTGCTGGCGTCCTGGCTGCACGTCGACGGCGAGGACTGGACCGATCGGGTGGCGCGGTGGCTGCCCGCCGAGACCGACGCGTGGTTCGCCCAGCGTGACGTCGCCGATCCGGGCCTCTACGTCGGCACCTGGCTGCGCGACGAGGGCATCGACCCGAGGTCCCCCGAAGGCCGCGCCAAGGCCGGCGCCTGGCTGGACTGGTTCGCCGAGAACGACGTCGACGGGATCGGCTTCGGTTACGTCACCCTCCGGCGCGCGTCCGGGGTCACGCCCACCGTCGTGTGCGAGGACCTCCGCCAGGCCTACGACGACCCGCTGGGCGCGGAGGCCGCGAACTGGCTCGACCGGGTGGACTGGCTGCGCGGCAACGGCGATTCCCTCCTCGATGTCCGGTTCGTGGTACCGCCGACGGTGCTGCTGGAAAGTGTCGGCGAGCCGGGCGACGAGGGCTGGGAGACCACGATCCGCCGCCTGCACCGCACCGACGGGCCCGGCTGGCAGCACGAGGTCGACGAGCTCGCCACGCGTCTGCTCGCGGGCTGCCGGGGCGCGCTGCCGCTGGAGGACCTGATCGAGCTGCTGGCCGCGTCCCAGGGCATGGCGGCGGACGAGCTGGCCGCGGCGGCGCTGCCGGTCGTCCGCGAGCTGGTCCGCCACGGGATGCTCGTGCCGAGCACGCCCTCCAGTACGTCATGAGGGCGGTCGTGGCGCGGGTCACGGAGGCGAGCGTGACCGTCGGCGAAGAGGTGACCGGCGCCATAGCCGAGCCAGGGTTGCTGGTACTGCTGGGAATTCACACCGGGGACGAGCCCGCCGACGCGGCGACAATGGCGCGCAAACTGCACGAGCTGCGGGTCCTGCGCGATGAGGAATCCTGTGCCAGCACGGGAGCCCCGTTACTAGTGGTGAGCCAGTTCACCCTTTACGGGGACACCCGTAAGGGTCGACGTCCGTCGTGGACCGCGGCGGCCCGGCCAGAGTTGGCCGAACCGCTCGTCACGGCCGTGGTGGCCGGGCTGCGCGAGCGCGGCGCCAGGGTGGAGACCGGACGTTTCGGGGCGACGATGGCGGTCCGGAGCGTGAACGACGGTCCGTTCACCGTTCTCATAGAGGTCTAGACCACTATGCGGTGATCTTTTCTCAGCCTGTTCTCAGACTGCGTGCTCTCAGGGAAAGCTCAGGATTAATGGAGCAACCAGGAGGCGGGTAAGGCCGTCTCCTTTTCAGCGGACCGGGAACGTTTTGGCAACCCGGGGCGTTGACCGAAGTGTCCAGCCCAGTACGGCTGGGCCCGCGTTTCGAGTTTCCACAGGGCTCGGTCCGCGGGTGCGCCGCCAGGCGCACAGCTTCAGTTTTAGCTACACGTTCAGCCCGTGACCGGGGAGGCAGAATGTCAGTCCAGACTCTCGAACGCGAAGCGCGCGGGATTCGCGAACGCAGGATTCCCACGCAGTCCATCGATGAGCCCACTATACCGGCTCTCACGGACGCGGACCTCGACGCGCAGAGTCCCGCCGCGGACCTGGTGCGCGTCTATCTCAACGGCATCGGCAAGACCGCCCTGCTCACCGCGGCCGACGAAGTCGAGCTCGCGAAGCGGATCGAGGCAGGCGTGTTCGCCCAGCACATGCTGGACACCGCCGAGAACCTCACCACCAAACGGCGCAAGGAGCTCAACGCGCTGATCCGTGACGGGCACGTCGCGAAGAACCACCTGCTCGAGGCCAACCTGCGGCTCGTCGTCTCGCTGGCGAAGCGCTACACCGGCCGGGGGATGCCGCTGCTCGATCTGATCCAGGAGGGGAACCTGGGCCTGATCCGCGCGGTGGAGAAGTTCGACTACTCCAAGGGGTTCAAGTTCTCGACGTACGCCACCTGGTGGATCCGCCAGGCCATCACCAGGGGGATGGCCGACCAGGGACGCACGATCCGGCTGCCGGTCCACCTGGTGGAACAGGTGAACAAGCTGGCGCGCATCAAGCGCGACCTGCACCAGCAGCTCGGCCGTGACGCGACTCACGACGAGCTCGCCGCCGAGTCCGGCATCCCGGCGCACAAGATCTCCGACCTGCTCGACCACTCGCGTGACCCGGTAAGCCTGGACATGCCGGTCGGCGCCGAGGAGGACGCCCCGCTGGGCGACTTCATCGAGGACTCCGAGGCCACCGACGCCGAAAGCGCCGTGATCTCCGGGCTCCTGCAGGACGACCTCCGCCGGGTCCTGGCCACGCTGGACGACCGCGAGCAGTACGTCATCCGGCTGCGTTACGGCCTCGACGACGGCCAGCCCCGCACGCTCGACCAGATCGGCAAGCACTTCGGGCTCTCCCGTGAGCGCGTGCGTCAGATCGAGCGTGAGGTCATGGGCAAGCTGCGTCAGGGTGAGCGGGCGGACAGGCTGCGTGCCTACGCCAGCTGACCCGTCTTGATCACTGGCTGCCACCTGGCAGGACGAGAGTTGACACCCGTTCGGCCGCGTTGACTTATGACCTGCGTCACGAGACCGTCGACAGTGGCGAGTCGCTAGTCTCGGCTGTTCGTCAGGGGTGAGCTTCGCGGCCGGGTGTTCGCACCTGGGTCGCCTTCCCCGGGAGGTCGGGTCCGTCGGGGTGGACCCGGCCTCCCGAACTAACTTCAGCCGCCCGCGAGTCCCCCACCGGAGGACCCGAGTTCCCCACCGGCGTGCGCGAGTTCGACATCCACGGGCAGGGGGTACCGTCTTCGCCGACGCCACCCGCGTGCAAAGGAGCCCGGCGCTGTGCCCCCCACCACGTTTCGCCACACCGAAGTCCTGCCGTTGGGCAAGGACACCACCACCGAGTACCGGCAGGTCACGGCCGACGGCGTAGAGCTCGTCGAGGCCGCGGGCCGGAAATTCCTCAAGGTCGACCCCGAGGTGCTCACGCGGCTCGCGAAGGTCGCCATCACCGACATCCAGCACCTGTTGCGCTCGTCACACCTGGCGCAGCTGCGCGCCATCGTGGACGACCCGGAGGCCAGCGGCAACGACCGGTTCGTCGCGATGGACCTGCTGCGCAACGCCGCGATCGCCGCCGGCGGTGTGCTGCCGATGTGCCAGGACACCGGCACCGCGATCGTCGTCGGCAAGCGCGGCGAAGGGGTGCTCACCGGCGGCGACGACGAGCGGGCGCTTTCGCAGGGCATCTACGAGGCGTACCAGGAGCTGAACCTGCGGTACTCGCAGATGGCCCCGGTGAATTTCTGGGACGAGCGCAACACCGGCACGAACCTGCCAGCGCAGATCGAGCTGTACCACAAGGACAACACGGCCGGTCAGTCCGATTCTCCTTCTTACGAGTTCCTGTTCATGGCCAAGGGCGGGGGCAGCGCGAACAAGACTTTCCTCTACCAGGAAACGAAAGCCGTGCTGAACCCGAAGCGGCTCGCGCGGTTCCTCGACGAGAAGCTGCGCAGTCTCGGCACCGCGGCCTGCCCGCCGTACCACCTCGCGATCGTCGTCGGTGGCACGTCGGCGGAGTTCAACCTGAAGGTCGCGAAGCTGGCTTCGGCGCGGTACCTCGACAACCTGCCCGCCGAGGGATCCGAGCTGGGCCACGGGTTCCGCGACACGGACCTCGAACAGCAGGTGCTGGAGATGACGCGCCAGTTCGGCATCGGCGCGCAGTTCGGCGGCAAGTACTTCTGCCACGACGTCCGCGTGATCCGCCTGCCGCGCCACGGCGCGTCGTGCCCGGTGGGCATCGCGGTGTCGTGCTCCGCGGACCGGCAGGCCAAGGCGAAGATCACCGCCGACGGCGTGTTCATCGAGCAGCTCGAGCGCGACCCCGCGCGGTTCCTGCCCGAGGTCGCCGAAGACGACCTGTCCGACGAGGTCGTCTCGGTGGATCTCAACCGGCCGATGACGGAGATCCGCGCGCAGCTCGCGCAGCTGCCGGTGAAAACGCGGCTTTCGCTGACCGGACCACTCGTGGTGGCCCGCGACATCGCACACGCGAAGATCGCCGAGCGACTCGACGCGGGCGAGGAAATGCCGCAGTACCTGCGCGACCACCCCGTCTACTACGCGGGCCCGGCGAAGACGCCCGAGGGCTACGCCTCCGGCTCGTTCGGCCCCACCACGGCCGGGCGGATGGACTCCTATGTGGAGCAGTTCCAGGCCGCGGGCGGCTCACTCGTCATGCTGGCCAAGGGAAATCGGTCGAAGAAGGTGACCGAGGCGTGCGAGCAGCACGGCGGGTTCTACCTCGGTTCGATCGGCGGCCCGGCGGCGCGGCTGGCGCAGGACTGCATCAAGCAGGTCGACGTCCTGGAGTACGCCGAGCTCGGCATGGAAGCGGTCTGGAAGATCGAGGTCGAGGACTTCCCCGCGTTCATCGTGATCGACGACAAGGGCAACGACTTCTTCGAAGCCACCTCGGAACCCGTCCTGCAGATCAGCTTCCACTAACAGACGTCACGCGTGTCCAGAGTGCCGTCACGCGTGTCTAGACTGCCGTCACGCGTGACGGCAGTCTGATCACGGGTGGCGGCAGGCTGATCACGCGTCGTCGAAGACGGCGGTGATCCGGGCCAGCTCGGCGAGGTCCGCGGGGTCGAGTGCCAGCAGCTCCGCCGGCGGGCGGCTCACGATCTGTTCCGCCCGCGCGGCCGCCACCACCCCCTCGGGCGTGACGGTGACGATCTTGCGGCGCCGGTCGGCGGGGTGCGCGGTGCGCTCGGCCAGGCCACGCTGTTCGAGGTCGTCCACCAGGAGAGTCGTGTACGGGCTGTCGACTTTGAGGCGGTCGGTCAGCTCGCGCATGGTCAACGGCTCCATCGCCAGGTAGCGCAGGGCCTTGATCTTGCTGAAGCTCATCCCCAGCGCTTCGCAGACTTCCTGACGGCGGTCGTGCCGTTCCAGCACCAGCGCCCGCAGGCGCGACCAGACCTGCACCGCCGTCTTCTCGTTCACCGGAAGGAGCTTACGGGCTCCCGGTGGTCGTCGGCGAGTTCGCCGGCGACGTGCTCGGCAGTCCGTTTCGCCCAGGCGCCGGTGCTGAGGAAACCGAGGACGAGCACCAGTACCCCGCAGCCCGCGATGATCCACCAGCCGGTGTGGCTCGCTTCGGCGAAACCGGTGTTGAACGGGCCGACGACGTGGGCCGTGACGACGGCGCCGATGATGGCCACGCCGAAGGAGGACCCGACCTGGCGGCTGGTCGACGCGATCGCCGCGGCGACCCCGGCCTGCGCGCGGGGCATCCCTGACACCGCCGCGTTGGTGATCGGCGCGTTGAGCATGCCGAAGCCGATCCCGAAGACCAGGTAGCCCACCATCAACAGGCCGATCGAGGTGTCCGCGCCGACGCCGCTGAGCAGCACGGCACTCACCGTGATGCTCGTGCCCGCCACCAGCAGCGGCAGCCGCGGGCCCCGCGTACTGATGAGCCGTCCGGAGATCGGCGCGAAGACGGCGGTCATCACGGCCATGGGCAGCGTGAGCAGGCCCGCGTCCAGCGCGGAAAACCCGCGTGCTTCCTGCAGGTAGAGCGAGTTGAGGAACAGGAACCCGGCCAGCGCGACGAACCCGCTGACCGCGATCATCGTCGCGCCGGAGAACGGCACGCTGCGGAAGAACCTCAGTTCCAGCAACGGTTCCGCGCGGCGGCGTTCGTGGAACACCAGCCCTGCCAAGGAAGCGACGGCGACGGTGAAGCAGCCGACGATCAGCGCCGAGCCCCAGCCTGCGTCGCGGCCTTCGATGATTCCGTAGGTGAGGCCGCCGAGGAACAGGATCACCAGCAGCTGCCCGACCGGGTCGGCCCGGCGGGCATGCGGCGCGCGGGATTCGGGCACGAACAACGCGGCGAGCACGAGCGCGGCGATGCCGACCGGGACGTTGATCCAGAAGATCGACCGCCAGCCCGCCGAGCCGACGAGCGCGCCGCCGACCACCGGGCCGACCGCCATGCTCAGCCCGACGACCCCGGCCCACATGCCGATCGCGCGGGCGCGTTCCTTGGGCTCGGTGAAGGTGTTGGTGATGATCGACATGGCGACCGGGTTGAGCATCGACCCGCCGATCGCCTGCACCATGCGGAACACGATGAGCAGCCCGATGCTCGGCGCGAGCCCGCACAGCAGCGAGCCGAGGGTGAACAGCACCAGCCCCGTCTGGAACGTGCGGCGGCGGCCGACGCGGTCGGCGGTGGAGCCCGAGAGCATGAGCAGGCTGGCGAGCACGAGCGTGTAGGCGTCGATCGTCCACTGCAGACTCGGCACCGACGCGTGCAGGTCGTGCTGGATGGACGGCAGCGCCAGGTTCACGATCGTGGAGTCCAGCCCGACGATGAACAGGCTCAGGCAGCAGATGGCCAGCACGGCCATTCTGCGGTTACGGCTCAGTTCAGGCATGCGACCCCCGTTAGTTGTACGACTATAATGATTATAGTAGTACAACTAACGGGGGTCGTACAGCCCGGCCCGTCCACCCCTCAGCCCGGGAACATCTCGCCGAGGCGGGCCAGGGTCTTGTCGATGCCCTGTTTGTTCTTCTTCGGGAAGAAACTGAGACCGATCAGGATCGGGGCCTTGGCCGTGGACCAGTCGAAGGTCTCGGTGATCCTGGTCTTGCCGTCCTCGGTGGGCTCGAGCTCCCAGCGCCACCGGTGGCCGTTGAAGTGGCGCCACGCGATGAGCCGGTCCTCTTCGAACTCGACCACGGTGTTCTGGATCTTGTACGGCGCGCCCATCTTCATGTCCATGCCGAAGGTAGTGCCGAGCGAGAGCCGCTCCGGCCCGCCCGCGCGGGCGGCGCGGACCGTGCCCGAGCCGTCGATCAGTGGATGTTGTGCCGGATCGACCAGCAGCTCGAAGATCCTGTCCGGCGTGGTGGCGACCACCGCAGTGCCAGAGACCTGACGATTTCCCATGGTCACAGCCTAGGGTGCCGCCACCTACCGGACAGTATGAAAGGACCTACTTTTCGACGGTGTTCTTCAGCACCACGGTGCGCTCGCCCAGCGGCGCGGCCAGCGTGACGGAGACGACCGGGTACCGGATGTCCATCGTGCACATCTGGCCCGTCTGCCCCTTCTTCTCGGTCAGGTTCACCACGACCTGCTGGCCGTTCTGCACCGACGCCTCACCGATCGCGTGCCCGCAGCCGCCCTCGACGGCCTTGATGCTCAGGACCGTGCCACCGTTTCCGGTGTACACCGCCTTGGGGAAGTCGGCGGGCAGCGCGGCCGCGTCGATCTGTTTCGGCGGGACCGGGGTGCTGCCTTCGGGCACCTCCAGCTTCGGTTTCGGCGGCGGGGTCGCCACCGGGCCCGAGGGCCGCAGCTCCGGCGAACCCGGCAAGACGCTCTCACTCGGGGCCGCCGTGCTGCTGGCGGCCGCTGGTTGACTGGTCACCGTGTCTTGACCGGCACAGGCCGTCGCCGCGACGAGGATCATGCCCGTACCGACCAATTTCGCTAAGCACCTCATGCCGGACAAGACGGAGTGAACGCGGTGGCGGGTTGCACCGAGGCGTGGATCAGGTTGTGGTGGGGGACCGGGACAGTCCGCCCGGGTGACCGCTTCGAGGGCGAACGCGTGGTGGCCCCACTTCGAGCGGGCGTCCGCGTAGACAGACCAGCCGCGCATCGCGCGGTAAGCGACTTCGCCGCGAATCTCCGCGGACCGGCCCACCGAGCACAAGGCCTCCCAGCGGAGGGCGTGGCGGTTCCAGACGTAGACCGTCCCGTCGAGATCGACGGCCCGCGCGGCCAGCCAGCTTCCCGTCTCGCGCGGCGACCCCAGCGGCACTCCAGAGCCGGTTGCCAGCCGCGCGTCCCGCTGCGCGGCCGGATCCACCGGCCCAGTCCCCGGCTGCTGGTAGGCGTGCCAGTGCAGACCCAGCGCCCGCCAGCGGGGGATCGGTATCGCCGTCACGAGTCGTGCGAGATCAGCACGAACCGCAACGTGTAGCCCAGTGCCTCGGCGTACGCGGCCAGGTGCCGGACCAAGGCCGTGGAGAAGTAGTCGTTGGCCTCGAGCCGGGACACCGACGACGTCGGCAGACCCGCCGCCTTGCCGATGTCCGCCTGCGACAGGCCCAAAGCCCGGCGCAGGGCGACCAACTCGATCACCATCGGCGCCACTCCGGACATCGAAGCCCTCGCCGGTACGGACACCTTCACCTCGCCCATCACCGCTGCCGCCGTGACGCGGCGGCGTGCCGCCCGCCATGACGACGCGGACGCACGCGCACCAGCCGTACCGACTCCCGCGCATTCGCCAGCGCCCGGCACCGCACGCATACTCCGCCAGGCTCCGCGCACATCGACCCGGACACGAACCGAGCGCCGCAGAGAGCCACGAATACTCCGCCGCGCGTGGTGATCGAGGCCGCCAGGTCGTCGTCGTCCACCGCGTGGTCGACCGTTCCGCCCGCGGCCGTCACCCACGTCAGATGAACCCGTACTGTCTCCACGCCGCTCGCACTCCCGTCACGTCGATCGATTCGAGATCAACGATCGTGGGTACGCACTCCAGGTGTCCAAGTCCCGGTGGTCCACCTTGGCTAGGATTGATGACAGGCAGGCATAGTCGCTGGTCAAAGCGGTACGGATTTCAGCCACACGAAGGGAAATGCCCATGCAGGCTGAGCAGTCCTGGCTGTCGTCGAAGGCGGCAGCGGAGTTCGAACTGAACACGGACCTGCTCCCCGAGGTGCTGAAGGAATACAGATCGGCTCACGGGCTCAACCAGGCGGATCTCGCGCAGATACTGAGCCTTGACCAGTCCTACGTTTCCAAGATCGAGAACGGCCAACGCCAAGTCAGGGATCTCGAAGTCCTGCTCCGCATCGCCACCCAGCTGGACCTGCCGCCCGGCCGGCTTGGCCTTGCCGGACACCTGCTGCGACCGGTGAGCACCCCGGCGGGCTCGGCGCTGGTCGGCCAGGTCGACACGGTCCAGCTCAGTCAGACCGCGTGGAAACGTGCTCGGCGAGACCTGAACCGGCGAAGGGGTGAGCTGGCCCGAGCAGCCGCCGAGCTCTACCGGCCCGAGTCCCGCATCGGCGACGCCCCGTTCCTCGCGAGGAGGGACTGGATCCCCAGCGGACCCTTGAAGCTTGACGACATCGAGCTCGAGTGGTCGGAAGGGCCCGCGCCGCTGACGGTCACCGGAGCAGAGCCGGAAGCCGATCCAGTGCTGCCGATGCGGGCACCCGGGCGGCGGTTCGACCGGTACACGGCCGCGATCCGTTATCTTGATCCACCCGCGCTCTTCGAGAACCGGTCCAGCTACCGGCTGCTGGACGCGAAGCTCACCGCTGACGGCGGCAAGATGAGGTTCGCACTGGCGACGTACTTCGACAAACTGGACCTGTCCGAGGCCATCGCCCACGAACTGTCGGTTTCCACTTCGGCGCAGGGTAACGAAATCCGAGCCGACTGGGCTGAGCTTCCGCTGCGAAGCCTGATCGGAGATCCTTTCGACCTCCGCCGCCGAGCGCTCATGCCCGCCATCGAAACCCTCACCCTTCGACGCGACCGGGCCACGGGAAACGCGACGTTCCTGCTTCACTGGCGAGACCCCGAGAAAGTCGCGACGGCGGCAGGGATCTACGGGCTGATTCCGGCGGGCGAATTCCAGCCCTCCACCATCGCCAGCCGGGATCGGCAGAACGACTTCGACCTCTGGCGGAACATGGTCAGGGAGTACTCGGAAGAAATCCTCGGGGAACCCGAGCGTGACGGCAGCCAAGCCGAGCCGCTCGACTACGACGCGTGGCCGCTCTATCGCGACCTGGAAAAAGCGAAAGAAGACGGCTCGGTGACGCCGTACTGTCTGGGAGTCGGCCTCGACACACTCACCCTCACCGCCACGATCCTGACGGTCGTCGTCATCGACGACCACGTCTTCGACACCCTGTTCGGCGCGGCGGTGGCAGTCAACGCCGAGGGCTCACTGGTCGCCGCAGCCGAGTCGTCGTCGGTCACCGACGGACTCCCGTTCACCGAGGAAACGGTACGGAGACTGACCACCCGGGAGCCAATGGCGTCACCCGGAGCATGCATCCTCGGCCGGGCGTGGAAATTTCGCGAACAGCTCCTTCGTGCCGACTGACTGGCCAGCGAGGTGGATCCCGGGCACGCTGAACGCCAAGCTCCGCCCACTTCTTGCCCCCCATCCCGAATCCGCTGTCTCCGACGATGGGTCGTTTGACGAGATCATGGCAAAGATCCGGCGATCCGAGGTCAGCACGGAAACAATCGAGCATCTGCTGGCGGTCACCGAAGACCTGTGCTGCCAGTACGCCTGGCGCGACACCGGGGAATTGCGTCTCGACGCATTGATCTGGCTGAAGCACGTGAAGAACCTGCTCGATGGGCCTTGTTCTCTTCGAAATCACCGAGACCTCTTGGTGGCCGCCGGCTGGCTGTCGTTACTCATCGGGTGCGTTGAGTACGATAGGGGCAACCGGTATGGCGCCGAGATGGCCAGATCTGGGGCCTACCACCTCGACAAGGAGTCCGGGCACGGTGAAATCGCGGCCTGGTCCTTCGAGATGGGCGCCTGGTTCGCGCTCACCCAGAACAATTTCGACACAGTCGGCAAATTCGTTAACGGCGGCATCCTGGCCGCTCCGCACTCGTCCGTGACGGTTCAACTGTCGGCATTGCAGGCAAAAGCACAGGCCCGGATGGGCGAGCCCGTCGATGGCATCCTCGACCACGGCTTCGCCAAGCTCGCCAAACATGACAATCCGTCGCGCCCGGAGAATCACTTCGTCATCGATCCCACAAAATGGGACTTCTACGCAATGGATTGCTATCGCATCTCGGGACAGGACGACAAGTCCGCGAACCACGCACACGAGGTGCTGCGGCTGTCAAAACGAGCAGACGGAACCGAGAAGTCACCGATGCGAGCAGCCGAGGCAACACTGACCCTGGCGATCCTGGCCTTGCGGGAGGGTAACCTGGAAGGCGCCGAAAGCCTGACGGATCAAGCGCTGGACGCGCAGCGCAGATCGGTCAACTCGCTGATGCTGGTCACGACCGAAGTCAGCCGCGAAGCGCGGAGAATATACACGCACGATCCCGCGACGAAGTCACTTCGGGACAAAATCGACCTCTTTCACTCGCAACTGTCACACCCCTGAGGTCCACGCGAACAGCTCCTTCGTGCCGAGTGAACGACAGGGGCGGGGCCGCCCCCGACCGCGCGGTCCCGCCCCTTGCCGTCACCCTTGTCGCAGCACCACCGTGCGCTGCCCCAGCGGCGCGTTCAGCGTCACCGGCACCACGACTTCGCGGATGTGCATCGCGCACATCTGGCCTTTAGGGCCGTTGGTCTGGGTCACCAGCACCACGACCTGCTTCTCGTTCTGCTCGCCCGCCGCGGCGCTGACCTTGAGACAGCCGCCTTCTTCGGCGTGCAGGTCGAGCACCGCGCCGCCGTTCGCCGAGGACAACTCGTGCGGATAGCCCTGCGGCAGTGCGCTCACGTCGATCTGCGACGGGGGCAGCAGGCGGTCGGAGCCCGGGACGCCCTGAGTCGGCTGGCTCACTGGCGGCTGCGTGGCCGGAGGCGCGGGTGCGCTGCTCGGCAACGAGGTGACCGGCTCGACCGGTGGTGCGGCCGTGCCGGGGGCCGTCCAGCCCTGCCCGCAGGCCGTGGCCGTCACCAGGATGAGCCCCGCTCCGAACGCCTTCGCCGCTCTTCTCATGCTCCCCAGACGAGGCGGGACCCCGTCCGGGTTGCATCAAGCGTCATCTTTGTGCCGCACGCCCCCTGACCAGGCCCAGCAGTACGACTCCGCCGAGGGTGACGGCCAGCAGCAGCACCGTGCTCGCCGAGGCGAGGAACACCTGACCACGGTCGGTGAGCGCGAAGATGCTCGCGGGCAGCGTGCGCCAGTCCGGCGGGTAGAGCATCATCGTCGCGCCCAGCTCGCCCATCGACATCGCCAGCGCGAGGCTCGCCGAGGCCGACATCGCGGGCAGCAGGACCGGGATCCGCACCTTGAGCAGCACCCTGGCGGGGCTCGCGCCCAGGCTCGCCGCCGCCTGCGCCAGCAGCGGGTCGGCGCGGGCGATCGCGGCGGACACCGTGCTGTAGGAGAACGGCAGCAGGATCATCAGGTGCCCGAGCAGCACGATCCAGCGGGTCCCGTTGAGCGCCAGCGGCGGACGGCTGAACGCCACCAGCAGCGCGAGCCCCAGCACCACCGACGGCACCGCGATCGGCAGATGGAACACCGTGTCGACGAGCTTGCGCACCCGCGACGGCGCGCCCCGCGCGGCGAGCGCGGCCCAGGTGCCGAGCACCACCGACACCGCCGACGCGATCACGCCGGTCTGCAGGCTCACGGACAGGCTGGCGAACGTCTCGCCGGAAAACGCGTCGGCGTAATGGGAACCGGTGAAAGCGCTCGGGAACACGCCGGTCCACTGGCCCGCGAACGACGCCAGCACGATCATCACCAGCGGGGCCAGCACGACGGCGGTGAACAGCACCCCGAACACCGTCCAGACGATGGCCTTGCTACGCCGCGTCCACAGCAGCACGCCGCTCACCCCTTCCGATGGCCCAGCGGTAAGTCCCATACAGGACAAGGGAAAGCGCCACGTTGACCATCGCGACCACGCAGGCCTGCGGGAAGTCGAAAGTGACGATCCCCTTGCTGTAGATCAGCGTCGGCAAAGTGGTCACGTCCTTCGCGCCGAGGAACAGCACGATGCCGAACTCGTTCATCGCCAGCAGCATGGTCAGGCACGCACCGGACGCCAGTGCGGGCACCGCTTCCGGCAGGATCACCCGCCACAGCACGCGTCCCGGCTTCGCGCCGAGACTGGCCGCGACCTCCATCTGCGCCGCCGAGACCTGGCTGAACCCGGCCAGCGCCGGGCGCATCACGAACGGGGTGTAGAAGGTGATCTCGGCCAGCAGCACGCCCCACGGCGAGTACAGGAAGCCGCCGGAGCCGAACACGCCCGCGCTGCCGTAGAGGAACGTGAACGCGAGCGCGATCAGGAACGACGGGAACGCGAGCACGGTGTCCACCAGCCTGGACAACGTCCGCGCGCCGGGGAACGGCACGAAAGCGATCACCAGCGCGAGAAACGTCCCGAGCAGCACGCAGCCGACGGTCGAGCCGAGCGCGAGTGCCACGGTGCGCCAAGCGGCGTCGAGGAATTCCGACGAGCCCAGCACCTCCGCCCAGACGGACAGTCCGAACTCGCCGGTCTTCGACTCCAGCGACTGCGCGGCGACGAGCACCAGCGGGTAGCCGAAGAACCCGAGCAGCACGACCAGCGGCGGCAGCAGCCAGGGCAGCCAGCCGCGTCGCACCTGCCCGCGCTCACGGACCCGGCGCGGTGCGACGGCCTCCAGCACGAGCCCGCTCACAGCGCGCTCCCCAGCCCGACCAGTGGGCAACCGTCCGGAATGGACACTCCGATCGGTTCGCCGACGCCGGGCAGCCCGTCGACGCTGGGCACCTCGGCCCGGATCGCGCAGCCGTTGGCCGTGAGTTCCAGGTCGAGCCGGAACCCGCTCCCCCGCCACTGCACGCCCTTGACCAGCGCGGTCAGCGCGCCCGGCGTGTTCACCGCCTGGACGCCGACGCGGTGCGGACGCACACCGAGCGCGACGGCCTGCCCCTGACCGAACGCACCCGTGGGCTCCGCGGAAAGCTCGCGTTCGCCGAGCCGCACGGTGACGAGCTTGCCGCCGTCGGCCGTGATCAGCTCCACCGGGATGAGATTCGACGCGCCGAGGAAGCTCGCCGTGAACTCGGTCGTCGGACGCTGGTAGAGCTCCTGGCACGGACCGAGTTCGATCAACTTCGAATCGCGCATGACGGCGATGCGGTCCGCCAGCGCGAGCGCTTCACCCTGGTCGTGCGTGACGTAGATCAGTGTGGTGTCGGGCAGTTCGGCGCGCAGCCGCAGCAGTTCGGCGACCATGTCCTCGCGCAGCGCGGCGTCCAAAGCGGACAGTGGCTCGTCGAGCAGCAGGACCCCCGGCCGGATGGCCAGCGCCCGTGCCAGCGCGACGCGCTGCTGCTGACCACCGGAGAGCTCGCGCGGGTAGCGACGGGCGTACTTGCCCATCCCGACCAGGTCGAGCACCTCGGCGACCCGCTTGCCGATCTCGCCGCGCGGCGCTTTGCGGGCCTTGAGCCCGAACGCGACGTTGTCCGAGACCTTCATGTGCGGGAACAGCGCGTAGCTCTGCACGACGACCCCGAGGCCGCGCCGGTGCGGCGGCAGGTCGGTGACGTCCTCGCCGTCGAGGAACACCCGGCCCGCACTCGGCCGGACGAACCCGGCGAGCGCCTTGAGCGCCGTCGACTTGCCCGAACCCGAGGGACCGAGCATGGCGAGCGTTTCGCCGCGTGCGACGGTCAGGTCCAGTGGCGCAAGCGCTTGCGTCTGTCCGAAATGGACCGAAACGCCCCGGAACTCGACGGCCGCGCTCATCGCCCGACGGCCTTCTTGTACGCGGCGAGGTCGGTGTCGAGCTTGGCCAGCACCGTGTTCCAGTCCGGCTGCCAGATGTCGACCCCGGCGAGCGCGGCCTTGACCTTGTCCGCGCGCGGACCGGACGGCGTGACGTCGGTGCGCACGGGAACGCCGTAAGCGTCGACGGCCTTGGCCTGGACCTCGGGCGAGAACAGGAAGTCGAGCAGCTTCTTGGCGTTGTCTGCGTGCGGGGCGCCGGTGACGAGCCCGGCGTAGTACGGCAGCGCGAAAGTGGAGCGCTTGCCCTGCGCGTCGGCCGGGAAGAAAACGTCGAAGCCGCCGCTCTTGTCGATCTCGGCGAGGTTCATCTGCACGTCACCGTTGGCGGCGAGGATCTCGCCCTTCGCGACCTTGGGCTGCAGCTTGCCGGTGGACGAGGACGGGCCGACGTTGTTCGCCTCCAGCTTGGCGAGGTAGTCGAGCGCGCCCTGGTCGCCGAGCACGTGCTGCAGCTGCAGCAGCACCGCGGTGCCGTCGCCAGCCTCGCCGGGGGTGGAGTACTGGATCTTGCCCTTGAACCGGCCGTCGAGCAGGTCGTTCCAGGTCTTCGGGGCGGGCGTAGCCTGCTTCGGGTTGTAGATGAAGCTGAGGTAGTTGTTCATGATGGCGAAGTAGCGGCCCTGCGCGTCCCGCTGCGCGGCCGGGACCTTGTCGAGGCCCACCGGGGTGGACGGCGCGAGCAGCCCTTGCGACGCGACCCGCTGGATGAACGGCGGCAGCGTGACGAGAATGTCGGCCTGGGTGTTGGACTTCTCCTTCTCCACCCGCGACGCGACCTCGCCGGAGCCCGCGGTGACGGCCTGCACGGTGATCCCGGTCTGGGTCTTGAACTCCTCGAAGCGCTGGGCGTACCAGTCTTCGAGACCGTCCACTGTGTACACGGTGACGGACTGGCCGCCGGCGCTCGCCGCCCCGGTGCCGCCGCACGCGGACAGGACGGCCAGCATCAGCCCGGCGAGCGCGAGGCCCGCGGCGCGTGTCTTGGTCTTCATGTCTCGAAAGCTCCTCAAGCCAGTAGGGAAGGAAGGTCGCGGATGGAATCGAGCACGTGCGTGGCCCCGGCTTCGGCGAGCTCTGCCCGCGAACCGGAACCGGTCAGGACACCCGCCACGACCGAGGCGCCGGAGCGCAGGCCGGACAGGACGTCGGACGGGGTGTCCCCGGCGACGGCGATCCGCCGCACGTCGGTGACTCCCAGCCGCAGCGCCGCGGCGAGGACGAGGTCGGGGAAGGGACGGCCGCGGACGCCGTCACCCGGGGCGAGCGCGAGGTCCGCGAGGTCGGCCCAGCCGAGCGCGTCGAGGATGGAGCGCTGGGTGGCGGGGGCGAAGCCGGTGCTGAGGGCGACCTTGACGCCGTCGGCGCGCAGGCCGCGGATGACGTCCTCGGCACCGGGGATGGGCTCGCACCGGCCGTCGGCGACGAGCTTGGCGTAGGCGTTTTCGAACTCCGAGTTGGCGCGCCGCGCCAGGTCTTCGTCGCCGTCGAGCAGGGCGCGGAAGACGGTGATCTTCGACTGGCCCATGGTTTCGACGACGTAGTCGAGCATACCGGGGTAGCGACTGTCCTCTTCGGACACCCCGGCGGCCGCGACGGCGGCGGTGAAGGCGCGCACGACCAGGCCGTCGTCGGCGACGGTGGTCCCGGCCATGTCCAGTACGACGAGTTCGGTGTTCACAGGCCTAGCTCCTCTGCGGTGTCTTCGGCGATGGCGGGCGAGCACGTCATCCCGCGCCCGCCCGGCCCGGTGACCAGCCAGGCGTTCGGCGCGACCCGCGCGCGGTGCACGATCAGCGCGGGATCGGTGGCCTGGGCGTAGACCCCGGCCCAGCGGCGCGCGATGCGCGGCAGCGCGCGGCCCAGCAGCGCACTGGCGGCCTCGGTCAGGTGGTCGTAGGGGTCTTCGGTGACGTCGAAGGAGAACGGCTCGTCGTACTCATGGGTGTCGCCAATGGTCAGCGAGCCGTCGAGGCGCTGGACCATGAGCAGCTGCATCTTGTGCGCAGCCGGGATCGGCCCCTGCGGCTGACCGGCATTGAGCCCGTCGAGCGCGGAGCCGCGATAGGCCGGGTAGTAGCGGAAGCTGTCGGCATCCGCGACGCTGGTGGTGAGCCGCTCGCCGAGCGGCTCGGTCTGCGCCATCTGCAGCCTGACCCGCCGCACGGGCGCCGCCCCGGCGAGCTCCTTGACCAGCCCCCCAAGCCAGGCCCCGGTGCACAGCAGCACGAGGTCTGCGCCGTGGCGCTCACCCCGATCATCGACGACACCGCTGCCGGTCAGCTCCCGAACCTCACGCCCCGGCAACCACTGGTACCGGCCGGTGACCTCGAGCGCGGCACGCAGCGCGGGCTGAGCGACCCGCGGCTCGACTGCGGCGTCACGGTCACACCACAGGGCACCGAGCAAGTCCCCGCGCAAGGCGGGATTCAGCTCCAGCACCTCGACGGCGTCCAGCAGCTTGAACCCATGATCGGCGGCCCCCGCACCGCCGACGACCTCAAGCGCGACAGCACGTTCCGCCTCGGTCCGCAGCACGGTGAGCGACCCGTTGGCCCGGAAACCGACCCCGGGCACCTGCCCGCCGATCTCCTCCCAAAGCCGCCGGGCCCGCAAGGCCGTCGTCAACTCGAGCCCGGACGACCGCCCCCCGACCCAGACGAGCCCGAAGTTACGCACAGACGCGCCCCGGGCCTCGGCCTCGCGTTCGATCTGCACCACGTCATGACCACGTTGGACGGCCTGCCAAGCATGCATGGTGCCCAGCACCCCGCCACCCACAATAAGAATTCGCACACCCGGAACGGTCGCCGCCGACCACCAACGGCACCTGACAACTCCCCCAACTCCCGGTGAAATACCCCCGAATATTGGACCAGATCAGTTATCATTCCGTGACATTTGATGGTCCCTGAAGGCCACCATGACGGCGTTAGACGCTGTCATGGTGGCCTTCAGGGACAGTCGAAAACTCAGGTGAGAGCGCCGAGGCGGGTCATGAAGGACAGGCGGTCGCCCCGGAAGAGGGAGCGCACCCGCTCGAACGGCTCACCGTCGGGCCCCCACGACACCCGGTGCATCAGCAGCATCGGCAGGGCCGGGTTGGTCCCGATCAGCAGCGCCTCCCGCGGCGTGGCGAGCACCGTCTCGACCCGCTCCTCCGCGCCCTCGAACACCACCCCGAGCTGATCCCGCAAGCACGCGTAGAGCGACTGCTCGGGATCAAACACCTCCATCAGCCGGGGAAACCGCTCGGCCCGGAGGTAGGTCGACTCCAGCCCCACCCGATCACCATCGGCGAGCAGGACCCGCTCGATGTGAATCACATCGTCGGCCGGCCCGATCCTGAGCTCGGCGGCCAGCGCGTCCCCGGCAGGCCGGCGTTCGAGCGTGATCAGGTTCCGGCCGGGCTCGATTCCCTGCTGCCGCAAACCCTCGGTGTAGCTGACCAGCGCGAGCGGCTGCACCAGCTTCGGCCCGGCGACATAGGTCCCGCTCCCCTGCCGCTTGCGCAGCCTGCCCTCCAGCACCAGCTCGTCCACGGCCTGCCGCACAGTCGCGCGCGAAACCCCGAACCGCTCGCACAGCTCACGTTCGGTCGGCAGCGCGGCACCTTCGCCGAGCTCGGCGATGACGTCGAGCAGCTCGACCTTGACCGCGTAGTAGCGCGGGATGCGGCCGTGCTCGGGGATCCCGGCGTTGACGGGGCCGTCGCCGGGGGAATGGGCTTGCACGAAGCACGAGCTTAATGGTCACGTTGCCGGTACCCCTTGACGCCGGGCCGGACTCGGCTCACGATATCGGGCATCGACATGGACGTGGTTCGGGAATTCCAGCAGGGCGCCGTGCGGCTGCACGTGTTGCACCACGCGTCCGCCGGAGAGGTGCACGGCGCCTGGCTGAGCGAGGAGCTGGCCCGCCACGGCCACCGCATCTCCCCCGGCACCCTGTATCCCTTGCTGCACCGGATGCAGACCGCCGGGTTGCTCATCTCGCGTCAGCTCGTGGTGGACGGCCACACGCGGCGGCTGTACCGCGCCACGAAACGGGGTCGCGACGCGCTGACGGCTTGCCGCGCGGCGTTGCAGGAGCTGTCGAACGAGTTGCTGCCGACGACCTTCCGCGTCCGGAAGGCCCCGAGGTTGTGACCTCGAACGAGCTGCGCCGTCACCTCGGTGTCCGCGACGCGGTGTTACTGGGCCTCGGCTCGATGATCGGCGCCGGGGTGTTCGCCGCCCTCGCCCCGGCGGCCCGTGCGGCCGGATCCGGGCTGCTGCTCGGCCTGGCGATCGCCGCCGTCGTGGCGTACTGCAACGCGACTTCGTCGGCCCGGCTCGCCGCCGTGTATCCCTCGTCCGGCGGTACCTACGTGTACGGCCGCGAGCGGCTCGGCGAGTTCTGGGGTTACCTGGCCGGTTGGGGGTTCGTGGTCGGCAAGACCGCGAGCTGCGCGGCGATGGCGCTGACCGTCGTCACCTACGCGGCGCCAGGGCTCGGGCAGCCGTGGCGGAGCCTGCTGGCCGTGGCCGTCGTCGCGGCGCTGACGGGGGTCAACTACCGAGGCGTGCGGCGGTCGGCGCTCGCGACCCTCGTCATCGTGACGGTCACGCTGCTCGTCCTGGCCGTCGCGATCTCGGCCGTCGCCTTCGCCGGGCCGCCTCGCGCAGGCGGGCTCGGTGCGTTCACCGGCACCGGCGTGGGCGGCGTCCTCGAAGCCGCCGGGCTGCTGTTCTTCGCTTTCGCGGGCTACGCGCGCATCGCGACGCTCGGCGAAGAGGTCCGCGATCCGGCCCGCACGATCCCCCTGGCCATCCCGATCGCGCTCGGACTCACCCTCGTCGTCTACGCCGTCCTGGCCGTGGTGCTGCTGCTACGACTCGGCCCGGGACAGCTCGGGGCGGACGCCGACCCGATCGCCGCGGCGGTGTCGGCCTCGAATTGGCACTGGCTGACCCCGGTGATCCGCGGCGGCGCGGCGCTGGCCGCGCTCGGCTCGCTGCTGGCACTGGTGCTCGGCGTCTCCCGCACGACACTGGCGATGGCCCGCGACGGCCACCTGCCGCGGTTCCTCGCCTCGGTCCATCCCCGTTTCGGTGTGCCGCACCGGGCCGAGGTCGCGGTCGGCGTCGTGGTCTCCGTGCTGGTCTGCACGACGGATCTCCGCGGTGCGATCGGATTTTCCTCGTTCGCCGTGTTGGCGTATTACACGGTGGCGAATGCGAGTGCGTTGACGCTGCGTCGCGATTTCATCGGCGCCACGGGGCTGGCCGGGTGTCTGGTCCTGGCAGTCAGCCTGCCACTGGCTTCGGTGGTGACCGGCTGTTGCGTTCTCGCGGCCGGCGCCGCGGCCTTCGCCGTGCGCCGCGTGACGCGAAATTAACCAACTGCCCGAAAGATCCGAAGAAAGTTGGTTGTCCCGGTGTGTGCCGCTCTGCTGTAGTCAGTGAGCCTGATCCCCCGCTCCTCAGATTCCACTGTGGACATCGGAAGGAATAATCCCTTGGACGCCAAGAGATGGTTCACCCTGCTCAAAAAATCGGCGATCGGTGCGGTCGCGGCCGCCACGATGTTCGGCCTGGCCTCGCCGGCCCTGGCAGCTCAACCCCCGGCCGACCCGAGCGGCGCGCAGCCGAGCGTCGTCGGCGGCAGCCGAGCCGCACAGGGGGAATTCCCTTGGATGGTCCGGCTTTCGATGGGCTGTGGTGGCGCGCTCTACACGAACCAGATCGTGCTGACCGCCGCGCACTGCGTCACGCGCACCGGGGCCAACACGAGCATCACCGCCACGCTGGGGGTGATCGACCTGCAGAGTTCCAGCGCCAAGAAGGTGAAGTCGACCTACGTCTACCGGTCGCCGACGTATGACACCGCGACCGGCGGTGACTGGGCGCTGATCAAGCTGGCCAGCCCGGTGACCGGGATCGCGACCCTGCCGATCGCGTCGACGGCGACCTACAACACCGGCACGTTCACCGTGGCGGGCTGGGGCGCGGCGACCGAGGGCGGCGCGCAGCAGCGCTACCTGCTCAAGGCGCAGGTCCCGTTCGTGTCCGACGCCACCTGCCAGGCGCAGGGCGGGATCTACAGCGACATGATCCCGAGCGCCGAGATCTGCGCGGGGAACCTCACCGCGGGCGGCGTCGACACCTGCCAGGGTGACTCCGGCGGCCCGATGTTCCGCCGGGACAACAACAACGCCTGGATCCAGGTCGGCATCGTCAGCTATGGCGAAGGCTGTGCCCGGCCGCACGCACCCGGCGTCTACACCGAGGTGAGCGCCGTCGCCAGCAAGATCGCGTCGGCGGCTTCGGGTCTCTAACCGCTTCGACGTTTCTCCCCTCCCCCGACGCTGAGCCTCGGACTTTCGCTGGAAAGTCCGAGGCTCAGCGCGTTTCTCAGCCCAGGAACTTCTCGACGGTCGCGACGAACCGGGCGGGGTCGTCGAGCCAGGGGAAATGACCCGCGCCCGGCTGGACGACGAACTCGGCGTTGGGGAACAGCCCGGCGTATCCGGCCACGGACTCCGGGACGGAGTTCAAGTCGACCTCTCCGGCGATCAGCAGCACGGGCGCGTCAAAAGTGCCGAGCGCCGCGCGAGTGACTTCGGGCGCGAAAGCGCCTTCAGCGGCGAACGCGCCCGAGATTTCCGCGTCCTTCTGCTCGGCCTCGGCTGCCTTGTGCGCCTGGGCCACGGCGTCCCATCGGCCGTACCAGAAGGGCGCGATGGCGGCCCAGTCGTCGTCCGTGGCCTGGCCGGTCACCACCCTTTCGAAGGCCGCCGACGCGACCTCGAACCAGGGCTCGCCCCGGCGCAGCCGCACGACCTCGCCCCGCTGCTCGCCGGAAACGACGATGCCGACGGCCGCGGCGCTCGGCGTCACCAGTACCAAGCTGCTGACACGGTCCGGGTGACGCTCGGTGTAGCGCGCGGCGAGATTCGTCCCGGCGGAGTGCC